>DASPZC010000067.1:0-3088 GCA_035636455.1 Xanthobacteraceae bacterium | reverse complement strand
GAATCAATACCCGCATCAGTGCCGAGCAATGCCGGATCAACGCAGATCAATGAGGATCGGGCCACGACGGATGAAGCACCGGCTGGTGCGCCCGCGGCCATCGTGCCCGGGCCCGTCGCCCAGGCGTCGCCGGCCGTCGAGCGCGAGCTTGTAAATATCAGGGAAAATACAAGCTTCGTGGCCGATCCCCTGCGCGCCACCGTGCTCGCCTCGCCGCTCGACGGGCCGGGAATTCCGATGACGATCAGTCCCGACGTCCTGGCCCTCATGGAGGAAATGCGCGTCGGTGGTCCGCCCGCGGCCGGCGGCGCAACTGCGCCACCCGCAAGTGCGGAAGCAGCTCACATCCAAAGGGAGGGGCTCGGCCGCCTGTAAATTTCTGTAAACACGAAAATCGAAAATCGAAGTCGACGTAGGCGACAGTTTGTAAGCGCCTGTAGACGCTTGCCAAGACACGAACCAAAAATGAAAGCGAGGGGTCAATTTGATGGGGTCAGCGTGCCCGACGGCGGGCACGCGAAGCAGCCGTCCGAGCAGGCGCCGGCCGGCGCCCGGTGACCTGCTTGCGCAGCGCTTCGATCGCAATCGGTTTCCCGCGCCGGGCGCGAGCGATCATGGCCCAGAACCGCTCGGAGCGCTCGAGAAGGAGATCCTCGATGTCGTCGTCGTCGATCGCCTGAATCGCCGCCACCGGCCGCCCGTTGCGGGTGACGATGATCACGTCCTCTTTCGCGGCCTCGAGCGTCCTCGCGAAATGGTTCCGGGCCTCGAACACGGTCATCGTCTTCATGGCGCTTCCTCCCGGTAGAACTCGGCCGTCTCCCGCTTGTGCAGCACCGCGATGACGACCACCTTCGCCTCCACGATATCATAGAAGACGCGATAGTCCCCCACACGCAGCCGGTAAGCGGCAGTAAAGGTTCCGCGTAGCCGTTTGATTCGGCTCCGACTCACGCGGTCCGGCTCGTGCCGCAAGTGGGTCTCCATCGCATCGAGGATCGCAACGGCATCGACACGACGCAGCCGCCGGACTTGGGCCGCTGCGCGCGGGCGGACCACGATGCGGAACATGACATAATTCTGCTATGCGCGCCGCCTGCCGTCAATAACCGCCGAAACTCAATCTGCGATGCGCCATCGCCGTCGCGCGTCACATCCGAAGTCCGGGTGGGCAAAGAGCCTGCCCCCGCGAAGACGGGGGCGCGAAGCGCCGTGCCCACGTGCGCGCTTCAACCAACGCGTGGGCACGCCGCGTCCCGCGGCTTTGCCCACCCTACGGCTATGGTTTGGCAGAACGAACCCAACGATGATGCTGCGTCACGGTTTGGCACAACGAAGCCAACGATGATCCGGTATCACTGCCCCGCGGCGATCCGCTCGAGCTCCGCGCGCACCGCCGAGAGCGCGTCCGGCGTGTCCACGTCGATGAGGGCGCCGGCGTCATCGACCGGCACCTCGGCGACCACCTCGGCGTTGGCGGCGATCAGGTGGCGCGCGCCCACGTCCCCCTCGATCGCCATCAGGTCGGGGAAGAACCGCCGCGACCACACCACCGGGTTGCCGCGCTTGCCCTCGATGGTCGGGACCACCACGAGCGCGTCGCGCGCGGGATCGAAGGCGCCGAGCAGCCGGTCGATCAGCGCCGCATCGACCTGCGGCATGTCGCCGAGGCAGACGATGGCGCCGTCGGCCTGCGACGGCACCGCGGCGAGCCCGGCCTTGAGCGAGGTCGAGAGGCCGGCGGCATAATCCGGGTTGTGCACGAGGCGCACCGGCAGCCCGGCGAGCGCCGCCTCGACCCGCGCCCGCTCGTGGCCGGTCACCACGATCACCGGGCGCGCGCGCGAGGCGAGCGCCTGCTCGGCGGCGATGCGCACCAGCGCCCGGCCGCCGATCTCCTCCATGAGCTTGTTCGGCCCGCCCATGCGGGTCGAGCGGCCGGCCGCGAGCACGATCGCCGCCACCTTGCGGCCGTCCGCGGCGAGCTTGCCCTCGCGCGGCTGCGGCCGCGTGACGATCTCCATCAGGAGGCCGCCGACGCCCATGCCGATGATGTCCTCGCGCGACACCTCGAGCCCGGCGAGGAGGCGCATCAGCACCCAGTCGAACCCGTTCTCCTTGGGCGAGCGCGCGCAGCCGGGCGCGCCGAGCACGGGCTTGCCGCGCGCCTCACCGATCAGCAGGAGATTGCCGGGGTCGACCGGCATGCCGAAATGCCCTATGCGGCCGCCGACCGCCTCGACCGCCGCCGGGATCACGTCGCGCGTGTCGGCGATGGCCGAGGCGCCGAACACGATCACCAGCTCCGCCCCGGCATCGAGCACCTCCTCGATCGCCGCGGCAAGCGCGCGCGTCTCGTGCGGCGCCCGCCGCTCGGCGACGATGGTCGCGCCGGCCGGCGCGATCCGGTCCGCCGTGATGCGCAGGGTCTTCTCGATCACCTTGTCGGCGAGGCCCGGCAGCACGGTCGAGACGATGCCGAGCTTCTTCACCCGATAGGGCGCGATCCGCACCAGCGGCTTCATCTTCGCCGCCACGGCGAGCGCCTGCGCGTGCGCGGTCTTGCTCACCGCGAACGGAATGATCTTCACCGTCGCGATCATCTTGCCAGCGACGACCGGCGCGAAGGCGGCAAGCGTCGCCAGCGTGATCGACGGGTCGATGCGGTTGAGCGCATCGATCGCCGCGCGGTCGACCACCAGCACGCCGGCGTTCTCGGCGAACAGATTGGCGCGGCCGGTGAAGGCGCGATCGACGTGTACGCCTTCGCCGGCGAGCGTGGCGGCGATCTCGCCGGCCGCCACGTCCTCCGGCACGTCGCCCGGCTCGAGCCGCGCCACCGTCACCTCGCCAATGCCGGCCGCGGCGAGCCCGGCGATCTCGGCCTTGCCGATCAGCGTGCCCTTCTTGAGCACGAAGCCGCCCTGGCGGATCGAGTGGACGGCGATCGCGCCCTCGGCCTCGTCGCGCGGGACCGCCCCGAACTTCATCGCCCGGCCCCCGCCGGCAGGCGCAGCCGCGCCGTGATCTCGCCCATGATGGCGACCGCGATCTCGGCCGGCGACACCGCGCCGATCGGCAGGCCGAT
>DASPZC010000066.1:0-2077 GCA_035636455.1 Xanthobacteraceae bacterium | reverse complement strand
ATGTCGACGACCTGCCGGTCCTCACTCTGCGAGGCGTAAACATAGCACTGCACCGGCTCAGGGTTCGCGCCGGCGCCGCGCAGGAAATCGATCAGCTCGCGGTTCGGATTGTCGGCATAGAGTTGCACGGCGATGCGCCGGCCGGCGAGGTTCTCGCCCCTGAGCGCGGCGATCACGCCGGCCGTGGTCGGCTGCTCTGCCGCCACGTCGGGCTTGAGCCCGATTGCATGCAGGCGCCGCGCCGGCTTGGGGCCGCGGGTGATCTTGCGCGCCCTGGCGAGCGTCGCCACGAAGGCGTCCTCCATGCCGGCGCGTTGCGCAAACCCGATCAGGCGCGACAGACCTTCGCCGGTCAGCAGGATCACGTCGTCGGGCGGATCGGCGATGAAGCGGGCGAGCCACGCCTCGACCGGGGCCGCGTCCTCGACGTCGCGGATCGCGACCAGCGGGCAGCGCAGCGCGATCGCGCCGTGCCGCTCCAGCATGCGCGCCAGCACGTCGAGTTCGCGCGTCTCCGGCAGCACGATCCGCCGGCCGGCAAGGGCCTCGCTCATGGTCGACCTCCGCGGCGCCCGTTTCGACCATCCTATGCGCATTGTCAAAGTCGGCCCACCGGGTAGAGTTTTCCTCGCCGGCCGACTGCACGCGGTCCGAGACTTGATCGATAATGACTGATCCATCTGGCTTGACGCGCACCGACGTGCGCTGCTGCATCGCCGGCGGCGGCCCGGCCGGCATGATGCTCGGCTTTCTGCTCGCGCGGGCCGGGGTCGACGTGGTCGTGCTGGAGAAGCACGCGGATTTCTTCCGCGATTTCCGCGGCGACACCATCCATCCCTCGACGCTCGAATTGATGCACGAGCTCGGCCTGCTCGACGAATTTCTCGAGCGCCCGCATCAGGAAACCCGCGAAGTGCAGGGCTGGATCGGCGACGCCAAGCTCACGGTCGCCGATTTCTCGCACCTGCCGACGCGCTGCAAGTTCATCGCCTTCATGCCGCAATGGGATTTCCTCGATTTCCTGGCGCAGCACGCCAGGCGCTATCCGACGTTCCGTCTGGCGTTGCAGGCTGAGGTCATCGATCTCGTCGAGGAGGATGGGCGCATCGCCGGCGTGCGGGCGCGCACGCCCGATGGCCAGCTCGAGGTCCGCGCCGACCTCACGGTCGGATGCGACGGCCGCCAGTCGACCGTGCGCGACAAGGCGCGGCTCGAGGTGATCGATCTCGGCGCGCCCATGGACGTGCTGTGGATGCGGCTGTCGCAGCGCCCGGGCGATCCGAAGGAGAGCCTGGGGCGCTTTGATGCCGGGCGCATCATGGTGCTGATCGATCGCCGCGATTATTGGCAATGCGCGTTCGTGATCCCCAAGGGCACCTTCGAGGAGACCCGTCGCCAGGGACTGTCGGCCTTGCGCGCCGAGATCGTACGGCTGGCGCCGTTCTTCGCCGATCGGGTCGCCGAGCTTGCCGACTGGAACGACGTCAAGCTTCTTACGGTCGCGGTCGACCGCCTGCGCCGATGGTATCGGCCGGGGCTCCTGTGCATCGGCGATGCGGCCCATGCCATGTCGCCGATCGGCGGCGTCGGCATCAACCTGGCGGTCCAGGATGCGGTGGCGGTGGCCAACATCCTCGCGGGGCCGCTGCGGGCCGGCTCGGTCGGCCTCGATGATCTGCGCGCGGCGCAGCGGCGGCGCGAGCTGCCGACGCGCCTGACCCAGGGCGTTCAGGTCCTCATTCAGCGGCGCATCATCAGCCGCGTGCTCGGCCGCAGCGAAAAGCTGCCCCTGCCGCTGGCCCTGCGCCTGCTGCGACGCTGTCCGTTCCTGCGCCGCATTCCCGCCCGTCTGATCGGCCTCGGCTTCCGCCCGGAGCATGTGCGGACAACCTCCGAATTCCCTGCCCCCCTTGCGGGGGAGGGTTAGCGAGGGGGCGCTTGCAGGAGACGCAGACGGTCGCGGCAGCCTCCACCCGGCACGCTTCGCGTGCCGGCCTCCCCCGCAGGCGGGGGAGGTATCAGATCAAAACTCCTCCGGGCAGGGGTCGACCAGCGCCCACAGCTCCGGGCCGTTCTT
>DASPZC010000065.1:0-6612 GCA_035636455.1 Xanthobacteraceae bacterium | reverse complement strand
TCATTGATGAGCAGCGCCGCGGTCTTGACGCCGATTCCGGGAACGCCCGGCACGTTGTCGGTGGAATCGCCGATCAGCGCCTGCACCTCCGGGACCTTCTCGGGCGGCACGCCGAACTTCTCGATCACCTCGTCGCGGCCGATCGGCCGCTCGCGACCGGGCATGGGGTCGAACATGCCCACGCCGGGCCGCACGAGCTGCATGAGGTCCTTGTCGCCCGCCACGATGGTGACGCCGGCGCCAGCCTCGACCGCCTGGCGCGCATAGGTCGCGATGACGTCGTCGGCCTCGTAGCCCTTCTGCTCGATGGGGACGAGGCCGAAGGCGCGCACCGCCTCCCGCATCAGCGGGAACTGTGGGATCAGCTCGTCCGGCGGATCCGGGCGGTGGCCCTTGTAGTCGGGATAGATGTCGTTGCGGAAGGTCTTTTCCGAATAGTCGAAGACGACCGCCACGTGGCTCGGCTTGACGCCGTTGAACCCTTCGCGCAGCAGCTTGAACAGCATGTTGGAAAAGGCGAGCACCCCGCCGATGGGGAGGCCGTCGCTGCGCGAGAGCTTCTTGCCGCTCTTTTGCGCGGCCGCGAACATCGCGAAATAGGCGCGGAAAATGTAGGACGAGCCGTCGACCAGGAAGATGTGGTCGCCGGGCTTGAGCGGGCGGGGGGCTGCCGCGGGGGCGGTACGGGGTTGTGCTGCGGGGGGCATGGGGCCGCAATATAGCGGCCCGCGTTCCGTGCGCTACCCATGGGCCGGCCTCGCCAGTCGAAATTGCCTCTGCTAATGAGCCCGCGTCCGCGTGTCGCGGGCTGTCTTGACCCTCAACCGCGCGGATCGCCATGCGTGTCGCAATGATCGGTACCGGCTATGTCGGCCTCGTCTCCGGGGCCTGCTTTGCCGATTTCGGCCATCACGTGACCTGCATCGACCGCGACCCCGGCAAGATCGCCTCGCTGGCGCGCGGCGAGGTGCCGATCTTCGAGCCCGGGCTGGTCGAGCTGGTCAAGTCGAACCTGCGCGAGGGGCGGCTCGCCTTCGCGACCGATCTCGCGGCGGCCGTGCGCGCCGCCGACGCGGTGCTCATCGCGGTCGGCACACCGTCGCGCCGCGGCGACGGCCATGCCGATCTCTCCTACGTCTACGCCGTTGCGCGCGAGATCGCGCCGGCGCTCGACGGTTTTACCGTGGTCATCACCAAGTCGACCGTGCCGGTCGGGACCGGCGACGAGGTCGAGCGCATCATCCGCGAGGCGCGCCCGGATGGCGAGTTTGCCGTAGTGTCGAACCCGGAGTTCCTGCGCGAGGGCGCGGCGATCCGCGACTTCAAGCATCCCGACCGTATCGTGGTCGGCAGCGACGATCCCCGCGCCCGCGACATGATGGCCGAGCTGTACCGGCCGCTCTACCTCAATGCGGCGCCGCTGCTCCATACCGACCGGCGCACCGCCGAGTTGATCAAGTACGCCGCCAACGCGTTCCTGGCGACCAAGATCACCTTCATCAACGAGATCGCCGACCTGTGCGAGAAGGTCGGCGCCGACGTGCAGGACGTGGCCCGCGGCATCGGCCTCGACAACCGCATCGGCACCAAATTCCTGCATGCGGGGCCGGGCTTCGGCGGCTCGTGCTTCCCCAAGGACAACCTCGCGCTCATCAAGACCGGGCAGGATCACGAGGCGCCGCTGCGCCTGGTCGAGACGGTCGCGGCCGTGAACGACCAGCGCCGGCGGGCGATGGCCCGCAAGGTCTCGGCCGCGCTCGGCGGCAACATGCGCGGCAAGACCGTCGCGGTGCTCGGCCTCACCTTCAAGCCGAACACCGACGACATGCGCGAGGCGCCCTCGATCCCCCTGATCACCGCGCTGCAGGACATGGGCGCCACGGTGCGCGCCTACGATCCCGTCGGGATCGAGCAGGCCAAGGCGGTGCTCGCGGACGTGGCCTATTGCGACAGCGCCTATGCGTGCGCGGAAGGCGCCGACGCCCTCGTCATCGTGACCGAATGGGAACAGTTCCGCGCGCTCGATCTTGCCCGCCTCAAGCGCACAATGGCACGTCCGGTAGTGGTCGACCTGCGCAACGTCTATCGCCCCGAGGACATGACGAAGCACGGATTTATTTACGTGGGGGTCGGGAGACGGGGACCAGCGGGAGCTTAGGGAACCTCGATCTCGACGAAAGCGACAATTGCATCGGACATATCCTCCGCAAAAACAGGATCCATCCGGATCTCGCCGACATCGCGCACCTTCGGCAACGACTCGCCGACGTCGATCATGTTCTCCACATGGAATGCCAGCGCCTCGCGACCGCGGCGCAGCGCCTCGCCGACGCTTGCACCGCCGGAAACACATCCTTGAAAATCAGGAAAGGAGACGCCGTATACGTCCGACGCTTCATGCAGCAGCGCGACGACTGAGACCGTCATTCGCCCATAGCTCCCAGATTCTTTTCTTCGCAGCGAATCCGCTCGCTATATCAAACCAATGCCGCGATTTGAACCACCCCTTCCCATCGACGCCGCGCTTCCGGAACTGTCGGCCGCGCTCGCGCGCCAAACGTCGGCCGTGCTGGTGGCGCCGCCCGGCGCGGGCAAGACCACGCGGGTGCCGCTGGTGCTGGCGCAAGAGCCGTGGGCGCGCGAGCGAAAAATCCTGGTGCTCGAGCCGCGGCGGCTGGCGGCGCGTGCGGCTGCCGAGCGCATGGCTTCGAGCCTGCGAGAGCGCGTCGGCGACACGGTCGGGCTGCGCGTGCGCTTCGGCTCCAAGATCTCGCGCCGCACCCGCATCGAGGTGGTGACCGAGGGCGTGTTCACCCGCCTCATCCTCGACGATCCGGGGCTCGACGGCGTCGCCGCCGTGCTGTTCGACGAGTTCCACGAGCGCTCGCTCGATGCGGATCTCGGTCTGGCGCTCGCACGCGACGTGCAGACGGGCCTGCGCGAGGACCTGCGCCTGCTGGTAATGTCGGCGACCCTCGACGGCGCGCGCGTCGCCACGCTGCTGGGCGGGGCGGCGGTGATCGAGAGCGCGGGACGCGCCTTCCCGGTCGAGACGCGCTATCTCGGGCGCGACCCGCGCCAGCCGATCGAACGGCAGGTCGCCGATGCGGCCGCCTCCGCCTTGCGCAAGGAACGCGGCTCGGTGCTCGCCTTCCTGCCCGGCGGCGCGGAGATTCGCCGGGCGGAGCGGCTCCTTGCCGAGCGCGTCGCCGACCCCGCAGTCGACGTCGTCCCGCTCTACGGCGCGCTCGACCGCGATGTGCAGGACCGCGCCATCGCGCCGGCGACAGCCGGTCGCCGCAAGGTCGTGCTCGCGACCTCGATCGCCGAGACCTCGATCACCATCGAGGGCGTGCGCATCGTCATCGACGGCGGGCTCGCGCGGGTGCCTCGCTACGAACCCGACGTGGGGCTCACGCGCCTCGAGACGGTGCGGGTCTCGCGCGCCGCCGCCGACCAGCGGCGCGGCCGCGCCGGCCGCACCGAGCCAGGGCTGTGCCTGCGCCTGTGGGACCAGCCGCAGACCGCCTCGCTCGACCCCTATGCGAAGGCGGAAATCCTCGCCGCCGACCTGTCGGGCTTCGTGCTCGATCTCGCCCAATGGGGCGAGGCGGAGCCCGAGCGGCTCGCTTTCCTCGATGCGCCGCCGAAGCCGGCGCTCGCGGAAGCGCGGGCGCTGCTGCGCGAGCTGGGCGCGATCGATGCCGATGGCCGCATCACCGAGGAAGGCCGGCGGCTGCGCCGCCTGCCGCTGCCGCCGCGCCTCGCCCGCATGGTGGTCGATGGCGCCGCGCTGGACGAAGCTCCGCTGGCCGCAGAGATCGCCGCGCTCATCAGCGAGCGCGGCCTTGGCGGCGACGATGTCGATCTCGCAGCGCGGCTCGATGGCCTGCGTCGCGACCGCTCGCGCCGCGCCGAAGATGCCCGGCAGATGGCGCGCCGGTGGGCGGAGGCTGCATCTCCCTCCGCCGCTCGCGGGGGAGGGTTGGGGAGGGGGCCAGGCGGAGATGAGCCATCGCCCGGTTCGCTCCTTGCGCTCGCCTATCCGGACCGCATCGCCCGAAACCGCGGCGGCGGCGCCGGCGCGTTCCTCCTCGCCAATGGGCGCCGCGCAAATGTCGATCCGGCGTCGTCGCTCGCGCGCGAAGCGTTTCTGGCGGTGGCGGAACTGGCAGGCGCGGCCGCGCAGGGCCGCATCGTGCTCGCGGCACCGATCACGCTCGACGAGATCGAGGCGCAGTTCGCCGATCGAATCGCGATCAGCGACGAGGTGGCGTTCGATCCGGGCAGCGCGAGCCTGCGCGGACGCCGCATGCGCCGGCTCGGCGCGGTCGTGCTCGCCGAGCAGCCGTCGAAGGTCGAGCCCGGGCCCGACAGCGTCCGGCTGCTCGCCGCCGGCATTGCACGGCTCGGCCTCGACCGCCTGCCGTGGAGCAAAAACCTTGCCCAGTGGCGCGACCGGGTGATGTTCCTGCGCCGGGCCGAAGGCGCCGAATGGCCGGACCTCTCCGACGGCGCATTGGCCGCCGGCCTCGCCTGGTTGGAGGCAGCGTTGGAGGGCAAGACCGTCCTCGCGCAATTGTCCGCGGACGAGCTGGCGGACGCCGTCTCGGGCCTACTGCCGTGGAATTTGCGCCGGCGCGTCGACGCCGAGGCGCCGACCTACTTTGTTGCGCCTACTGGATCGCGGGTGCCGATCGATTACGGCGCAGAGGAAGGCCCGAAAGTGTCGGTCCGGGTGCAGGAGCTGTTTGGGCTCGACCGCCATCCGGCCATCGCGGGCGGCCGGGTGCCGCTGGTGATCGAGCTGTTGTCGCCGGCGCATCGGCCGGTGCAAATCACCCGCGACCTGCCTGGCTTCTGGCGCGGCAGCTATCAGGCCGTCAAAGCGGAGATGAAGGGCCGCTACCCGCGCCACCCGTGGCCGGACGATCCGCTCAAGGCGCCTCCCACCCGGCGGGCGAAGCCGCGCATGACTAGATGAAGCGGACTTATAACGATCAGTTGTAATTTGGCAAAACGAACTCGATTTTGTTCAATGTTTTCAAAGCAGGCGTCTTGACGCCCCGCTCCCCACCGGCGTTCGCCCCTTGCAAGTCGGCTTCTTTCGCGCCAATTTAGGTCCTCGTGGAGGCCTTTCGTTCGGCTCGAGTCGGCGACGGGCCTTTCGTGTTTTCGAGACGCGGCTCAAGCCGCGACACCGCCATGACCATCAACCGGACCGGCCACATCCGGCTCACCTCCCATCCGGGGGCCGGGACGCCGAGCCGTTTTCCGATCCGCTGGGGCGCGCCGAGCGTGCGCGAGCGCGGCCCGGTGATCGGCACCGTGACCGCCGGCTCGGACCGCAACGCCATCGGGGCGCACGGCGGCGCCTACGCGCTCTACCGCGCGCTCGCGGTGTCGTCCGGGGCGCTCAACCCGATCGCGCGGCCCGACTTCACCAACACCGCCCCGGTCGTCGAGTTGGGGCCGCATCCGCAATGGGCCGAGCCCGCCCGCATCGTCTCGCTCGATCCCTGGGGCCACCGCGTTCATGCGGATTTCCGCGCCGAGATCGCCGAGGGCCTCGACATCCGTCCGACCATCGCGGTCACCCGGGCGCGGCTCACCATCGCCGAACTCGACGAAGCGGTGGCGCAAGGCCGGCTCAAGGTCGATGGCGACATCATGCGGGCGAGCGGCGACGTGGCGGTCACCAAGACGGCGATCGATCCGGTCTGGTATCTGCCCGGCATCGCCGAGCGGTTCGGCGTTGCCGAGGACAAGTTGCGGCGCACGCTGTTCGAGCAGACCGGCGGCATGTATCCGGAACTGGTCACGCGGCCGGACCTCGCGGTCTTCCTGCCGCCGATTGGCGGCATCACGCTCTATGTGTTCGGCGATCCCGCCGCGCTCGGCAGACGCGCCCGCACGCTCACCTGCCGCGTGCACGACGAGTGCAACGGCTCCGACGTGTTCGGCTCCGACATCTGCACCTGCCGGCCCTATCTGATCCACGGCATCGAGGAATGCGTGCGCCAGGCGCAGGCCGGCGGCTCGGGGCTGATCGTCTACAATCGCAAGGAGGGCCGGGCGCTCGGCGAGGTGACGAAATTCCTGGTCTACAATGCGCGCAAGCGCCAGGAGGGCGGCGACCAGGCGTCGACCTATTTCGAGCGCACCGAGTGCGTCGCCGGCGTGCAGGACGCCCGCTTCCAGCAGCTGATGCCCGACGTGCTGCACTGGCTCGGCCTCACCCGCATCGACCGCTTCGTCTCCATGTCCAACATGAAGTACGACGCCATCGTCGCCTCCGGCATCGAGATCGGCGAGCGCGTGCCGATCCCGGACGAGCTCATTCCGGACGACGCCAAGGTCGAGATGGAGGCGAAGAAGGCCGCCGGCTATTTCTCCGACCATGCGCCGACCGCCGACGAGCTCAAGGCCACCGTCGGGCGGAAGATCGAGGAATTCTGATTGACTGACGCAGACGCCGCCCGCTCGCTGCTCTCGGCCTCTGCCGTCCGCGAGCGCGCGCACGAGATGCTCGTTGCCGGCCTGGAGAACAAGCTCGCGCATTTCACAGTCGATATGGAAAGCCTTGGTGACGCCGCGCAGGTCGTCTCTGAG
>DASPZC010000064.1:0-2226 GCA_035636455.1 Xanthobacteraceae bacterium | reverse complement strand
CCGATGAAGGCGTTGGCGGTGAAGGCTCCGACCTGCTCCGGCGTCAGCGGGCCGAGGCCGCCGAACTCGCGTTCGGCCTTGCGCGCAACGCCGACGACGAGATCGACCCACCCCATGATCGCGGTGCGAACGACCTGGGCGACCACGGCGTCGGACCAGCTCGCGGCGATCAGTTCCTGCAGGACGCGCACGTAGCCGGAGGCGATGTCGTCGTCGAGATAGTCGCAGGCCCGATCCCATTGCTCCGACAGCTTGAGACTGGCGTCGCCGAACATGGCGTTCTGGCGGTCGAGCAGCTGCGCGTTCAGGTATTCGAACAACGCCAGCATCATCCCTTGCTTGGATCCGAAGTGATAATGGATCTGGCTCAAGGGGACGCCGGCCGCCGCCGCCACGCCGCGGGTCGACAAACCAGCGTAGCCGTTCTGGCGCAGCACCTTCTTGGCGGCTTCGAGCAGCGTCGTGCTGGTCTCGACCTTTTTCTCGATTTTCCTGGCGGCCATGCGGGCCATCTTGGATCTCCTTGGCGCGCGAGGGTGATCTCAAGGCCGGGATTGGCATAATTCGGTCGACCGACCGAGTCAATATTTTCATAGTATAGCTCACGCATTTGTGCGCCGACATCGATCGAACGGGGGAGTTCGTGAAGGCGCGCTGGCTTCGGCTTTGGCGCTGGCCTATCGTCAGGCCCATGCGATTGAAATCCAGCATATGGGTGGCGGCCTATCTGCGCCGCTGCCAGACCGAAGGAATATTCGGCGCCGTGCGCCGGCGCGGCGCGGAAGAGGCCGGCGCGGTGTTCGTCAAGGTGGCGCTGCTCGACGGCAACGCCATGCTGTACGGGCCGGCGCCGCAGACGGTCTATGACGACAGCCGGCCGATCGAGCGCATCTTTGCGCCGACATCGCCAGAGCCCGTGCCGGAAGCGTCAGTGGAAGAGCGCCTCGTCAAGGAAATCCGGTTCGACCCCGATGCCTGGATCGTGGAGACCGAGGACAGGGCAGGACGGCATTTTCTCGACCTGGCGCGGGGCTAACTTCCCGAACTCTGCGACCGGTTGCGCACGATGCCGCCGGCGCCAGGCGGTTGCGCCGCCGGGCGGGTTTGGGCGGGCGCCGAGCGGGCGCGTTGGCGGTCGTCGTCGTAAAGCGCGGGCCGGTACTTGGCGCGGGCCACCGCCATGGTCGAACCGCGCCACGCGGCCAGCATGATGAGGGCAGATCGCTCGTGCAATCGGTCATACAGGCGCGACAGCCGATAGACGTGCGTGACCGAGGACCCGACCTCAGGATTGAGAAACAGCAACACCCGCTGAAAAACCGGGCTCGGCATGTCCAGGGCTTTGGCGGCGCAAGCCAGCGGCTCGCCGCCGGGATCGTTGACCAGCTGCGCCGCTATCCGCCACGGCAATATCAGGGCTTCGCCGAGTTCCAGCGTGAAGTTTTCGATATCGGCGGCGAATGCCGCCATCTCCAGGGTCTCGATGGCGCGCGCCGCGCGTGCGGCGGGAATTCGCGCGGAAGCCTTGAGCGGCGTCTCCAGCAGATTGTGCAGGATCAAGGCGCGCTCGCTGGCGCTGGCGCTGAAGAACATGTCGGTGATCTCGGCGGCGTCCTTTGGCTGCATCGATAAATTCGATGACATCCGCAATTGCGCCTCGCTCAGTGCCTTGACCGGCGCCGCCGCCGGGGGTGGCGCGGGAATCTCGGGCGCCAGGGGAATGACCTGGTTGGCGCTGGTGCGTTGCAGTCCGAGCCGTTTCAGGACTGCGGCCGGCGTGCCTGGATAGATCGCAAGCCGCGCCCGAACCACCGCGCGGGTGGCGTCATCGACCTCATCGATAAGGCGGGAGGTGAGCTCGACAAACTGCCGCTCTTCGTCGTCGCTATGCGCGCTGGCCTGAACGTAGAGATCGGTCAGTACGCGCAGCAAAGTGGGGCGAATATCCACGCCCTCTCGGCGGGAGAGCGTCATCAGGCCGTCAAAGCCCGGAAACAGGAGTGGTGTGGTCATGTCAGAGGTACGCGACTGAGAAATACTCGCGCCAGTCTACCGGCGTTGCTTTAACAGCTCGTTAAGGAAAACGATCTGTGAAGATCTTCACATAATTCGGGGCTCCGTTGTGCCACAACGAGCCGCCGGCGGTGCCGGCGTCAAATCGGAGTCCGCCACGACAAATTAAGATGCCGTTAACCACGTCCTGTTCTTAATGATGGCCTGTCGCCG
>DASPZC010000063.1:0-9020 GCA_035636455.1 Xanthobacteraceae bacterium | reverse complement strand
CGGACGACAGATGACAGATGTCAGATGTCAGATGACGGATCAAACTGACATCTGACATCTGACATCCGACATCTGACATCTGACATCTGACATCCGACATCTGTCACTCCGTCCACAGCACCGAGAAGTGGTCGCCGGGATGGCGCTGCGCGAGCATGTCGGGGCCCGCCTCGCGCTCGTCCACCGTCGTGACCTGCGCGGCCGGCGGCCCGCGGCGGCAGGCGTCGATCGCGGCGCGCACCGCCTCGGCCGGTCCGGCAAACACCGCCTCGACCGAGCCGTCGCGCCGGTTGCGCACCCATCCCTCGACGCCCTGCATCGCGGCCGCGTCCTCGACGAAGGCGCGGAAGCCGACCGCCTGCACACGTCCGCGTATGCTGACGTGGCGAATGACCTGCTCGCTCATCCCATCTCTCCCGTGGCGACGCCCAAGGTCCCGCGGAATCCGGGAACCCATCGCACCAGCGTCTCGACGTAATCCGCGGGCAGGCCCCAGTCGCGCGCCGCGGCGACCACGAGTTCCTGGTAGCCCGGCCGCGGCCGGCCGCCGCCGCGCTCCGGCGCCAGATAGACGAGCGCCGGCCGGCGCGCCGCGCCCTGCCTGACCGGAAGAACGCGGCGCAGATAGGCGCTCTGCTCGTAGGCATGAAGCGCCGCAAGGTCGCGCGGGGTCAGGCGCCACAACACGCCGTGCACGAGCGCCCCGCAGTCGCGCACCAGCGAAGCATAGCCGTCCCGGGTGATCACGAACCGCCAGCCCTCGAGGCTGGCCGCGCCGAGCGCGCGGGCGGCCGGACAGCGGCCGCGCATCAGCGCGCGGCTCATGTTCGACCCATAGGCAAAATGCAGCGTCATGGCGGCCTGGGTTTTACCGGATTTGGCAGCCGTTTGCTCTCTGTCAACTGCGAAAAAATGCTAGGATGACGAACCCATCGCGTTGGCCGTCGAGCATCACGGCGAACAACGCGCTGACGTGCGCTTTCGAAAAGGAGCGATGGTGTGGTTACAGATAACGAGGAGCCGGTTGTTGATCGCCTGCCTCACCGCGGCCTCAAGCTCGAGGCGGTGAGCGAATTCAAACGTAAGCACCGGGTAAGTGCCATCGTCACCCGCATCGTGGAAGATTTCGACACGCCCTTACCGGAAGAATTCTTAATCCGGCCGCTTGCTTGAGCCGGTGCTGCCGCGCGACCTCTGGTTCGAGCTGGAACTTATATTATCACGCGAATTCCAGGATCACCGCGTCGACCGCGAGGCTGTCGCCGGGCCTGGCGTGGACCTTCTTGACCGCGCCGTCGCGCTCGGCGCGCAGCACGTTCTCCATCTTCATCGCCTCGACGACCGCGAGCGTCTCGCCGGCCTTGACCTCCTGGCCTTCGGCAACCGCGATCGACACCACGAGGCCCGGCATCGGGCAGCGCACCGTGCGGCCGCTGTCGGCCGCGACCTTCACCGGCATCAGCCGCGCGGCGGCCGCCTCGCGCTCGGTATAGACGAACGCCCTGGTGCGCACCCCGCGGTACGCGAGGTCGAAGCCATTGGCGATTGCCCTCACCTGCACGGCCGCCGGCTTGCCGTCGATGGTGCCGTACCACACCGGATCGCCCGGCTTCCAGGCCGAGCGCAGGGCGACGGCGCGTCCTTCGCGGCCGTGCGCGTCGAGGAACCGCACCTTGATGCAATCGTCCTCGCGCGCCACCTCGAGACGATGCTCGTGCGCATCGAGCCGGACCGCGCGCCGGCGCTCGCGCATGACGGTGCGGCCCATCATCTGCCGGGAAATGCGCCGCTTGCGCTCGCCGATCACGTGATCGATGGCGGTCGCGACCGCGGCGAGCGCCTGCGCGGCCTCACCCTCGGCCGGATGCGGCGCGAAACCGCCCGGATACTCCTCGGCGATGAAGCCGGTCGACAGCCGCCCGGCGCGAAACCGCTTGTGCTGCATGAGCGCCGCAAGGAACGGGATGTTGTGGCGGATGCCCTCGATCGCAAAGGCGTCGAGCGCGTGCGCCTGTGCGTCGATCGCCTGCTCGCGCGTGGGCGCGTGGGTGATGAGCTTGGCGATCAGCGGGTCGTACCAGATGGAGATCTCGCCGCCTTCATAGACGCCAGTGTCGTTGCGCAGGGTCACGCCCGCCTCCCCCGCTTCCGCCGGCGGCCGATAGGTGACGAGGCGGCCGGTCGAGGGGAGGAAATTGCGGAACGGGTCCTCCGCATAAATGCGCGTCTCGATCGCCGCGCCGGCGAGCGCCACATCCTGCTGGCGCAGCGCGAGCTTCTCGCCCGCGGCGACGCGGATCATCTGCTCGACGAGGTCGATGCCGGTGACGAGCTCGGTCACCGGATGCTCGACCTGCAGCCGCGTGTTCATCTCGAGGAAGTAAAAACTCTTGTCCTGGCCGGCCACGAACTCGACGGTGCCGGCGGAATCGTAGCCGACCGCCTTGGCGAGCCGCACCGCCTGCCCGCCCATCCTCGCGCGCGTATCCGCGTCGATCAGCGGGCTCGGCGATTCCTCGACCACCTTCTGATTGCGGCGCTGGATCGAGCATTCGCGCTCGCCCAGATGGATGACGTTGCCGTGGCGGTCGCCGAGCACCTGGATCTCGATGTGGCGCGGATCGACGATGAATTTTTCGATGAACACCCGGTCGTCGCCGAACGAGGACTTCGCCTCCGACCGTGCGCGCGCAAAACCTTCGCCGACCTCGGCCCGCGCGTGGGCGATGCGCATGCCCTTGCCGCCGCCGCCGGCCGATGCCTTGATCATCACCGGATAGCCGATCTCCTCGGCGATCCGCACCGCATGCTTCTCGTCCTCGATCTCGCCGAGAAAGCCCGGCACGGTCGACACCTTCGCCCGCGCCGCCGCCTTCTTCGACTCGATCTTGTCGCCCATGGCGGCGATCGCCTTGGGATTGGGACCGATGAACACGATGCCGGCCTCCGCCAGCGCCCGCGCAAATGCCTCGCGCTCGGACAGGAACCCGTAGCCGGGATGCACTGCCTCGGCCCCGCTCGCCCGGCAGGCCGCCACGATCTTGTCGATGACGAGGTAGCTGTCCGCCGCCGCCGGGGGACCGATCGGCACCGCGCTGTCCGCCATCTCGACGTGCAGCGCGTCCTTGTCGGCATCGGAATAGACGGCGACGGTCTCGATGCCCATGCGCCGCGCGGTCTTGATCACGCGGCAGGCGATCTCCCCGCGATTGGCGATCAGGATACGCTTGAACATGCCCCTGGTCCGTCGAGCCAGCCCCCGTGGCTTTGGGACGGCGGGGCACAAATGTCAAATAGCCGTCATCCGGCGCCGCTGCCCGCCGCCAGGCTGCATTCGCGCAAGGGACCCTTGCCGGACTGGCGCGGGCCCGCCGGTGCGCCCAAGTTGGCGGCCAGCGAGGCAACCGTCATGGCCAAGAGCGCAGGAATCCACCACATCACCGGGATCGCCGGCGAGCCGCGCCGGCACGTGGCGTTCTATACGCGCACGCTCGGGCTGCGCATGGTGAAGAAAACCGTCAACTTCGACGACCCGGGGACCTGGCACCTCTACTACGGCAACGAGACCGGCGCGCCCGGCACCGCGCTCACTTTTTTCATCTGGGACGCGATGGCCAAGGGCCGCCAGGGCACCGGGCAGGCCATCGAGACCGCCTTCGCGATCCCGGAGGGCTCGATCGGCTACTGGACCGCGCGCCTGGCCGAGCAGGGCGTGGCGCGCGAGCCGCCGGAGCGGCGTTTCGGCGAGACCGTGCTCGCGCTACGCGATCCCAACGGGTTGAGCCTTGCGCTTGCCGGCACCAAGGCGGCTGCGGCGCTCCCCGGCTGGTCGAACGGCGACGTGCCGGCCGAGCACGCGATCCGCGGCTTTCACGGCATCACGCTGTGGGTCGAAGACCCGGCGCCGACGGCCGCCCTCATGGCCGACGTGTTCGGCTTTGCGCCGGCGGGCCGCGAAGGCAAGCGCCATCGTTTCACCAGCAGCGGCGGGCCGCTCGGCACCGTCGTCGACCTGCACGAGACCGCGGGCGTGGCGTCCGGCCAGTTCGGCCTCGGCACCCTGCACCACGTCGCCTTCCGCGCCGCCAACGACGCGGACCAGCGCGAGATGGCGAGCCGCGTGCGCCAGCTCGGCCTGCAGCCGACCGACCAGATCGACCGGCAATATTTCCGCTCGGTTTATTTCCGCGAGCCCGGCGGCGTCCTGTTTGAGATCGCGACCGACGACCCGGGCTTCACCCGCGACGAGCCCAAGGAAAGCCTGGGCACCGCGCTCAAACTTCCGCCCTGGTACGAGGAGCGGCGGGCGGCGATCGAAAAAGCGCTGCCACCGCTCGCATGACCATGGCGCTGGCGGCTCCCGCGCCCGATCTCGGGTTCATCCATCGCTTCGTTCCAGCGACGGCGCAGCGGCCGCCGCTCCTGCTGCTGCACGGCACCGGGGGCGACGAGGACGATCTGTTGCCGCTCGGCCCGCGCATTGCGCCCGGCGCCGCGCTGCTCTCGCCGCGCGGCAAGGTGCTGGAGCACGGCATGCCGCGCTTCTTCCGCCGGCTTGCCGAGGGCGTGTTCGATCAAGCGGACCTTGAGGCGCGGACCCGGGAGCTTGCCGACTTCGCCGCCGCCGCGCGCCGGGCGTATGGGCTGGCAAAGCCGATCGCCATCGGCTTCTCCAACGGCGCCAATATCGCCGCGTCCCTCCTGCTCAGAGGGCCGCAGATTCTCGCCGGTGCCGTGCTGATGCGCGCCATGCTGCCGTTCGCGCCGGCGTCGCTGCCGGACCTCGCCGGCATGCCGATTCTCATGCTGTCCGGCCGCGACGATCCGATCGTGCCGGCGGCGGATCGCGACCGGCTGGCGAAGCTGTTCGCCCAGGCCGGCGCCGAGTTGGCCTACCAAGTGGTGCCGGCCGGCCACGGCCTCTCCCCGCAGGACCTCGCGCTGGCGACCGCTTGGCTCGATCGCCTCTCCCCGCCCAGCGCGGCGCGGTGAAGCGGGCCCCGTGCTTGGAGCTATCCCGTTGAACTGATAAGCAATCGCCCCTGCGCCCGGCCCGGGCAAGCCGGCGCGCATGACGGGGATGCGGATGAATCTGCGGGAGATCGCGGCCGCGCTGTCCGGATCGCTGGCCGGCGACGGCGGCATCGACATCGAGCGGATCGCCGATCCGGCCGGGGCGCACGGCGGATCGGACCTTGCGCTCGCCATGACCCCCGAGACTGCCGCCCTCCTCAAGCACACCACGGCCCGCGCCGTCGTGGTGGCCGCCGATTGCGCCGTCCCCCTCGACCGGTTCGACTCGGTCATCCGGGTCGAGCGCCCTCGCCTCGCGCTTGCCGTCCTGACCGAGCTGTTCAGCCGCCCGGTGCATCACGGCCCGGGCATTCATCCGAGCGCCGTCGTCGCCCCCGATGCGCGGGTCGCCGCCGGCGCCGCCATCGGCCCGTTGAGCGCGGTGGGCCCGCGCACGCGCGTCGGCCCGGGGACCGTGATCCTCGCCCACGTCACCATCGGCGCGGATGTCGTCATCGGGCGGGATTGCCTGCTGCATCCCGGGGTGCGCGTGGGCGACCGCGTCGTCATCGGCGATCGCGTGATCCTGCACCACAACGCGAGCCTCGGGGCGGACGGGTTCAGCTACGTGACGCCGGAGCCCGGCAGCGTGGAGACCGCCCGGGCGCGCGGCCGGGTCGAGGCCACCAACGTGGCGCTGCGGCGGATCGCTTCCGTCGGCACGGTGGTGCTCGAGGACGACGTGGAGATCGGCGCCAATTCGGCGATCGACCGCGCGACGCTCACCGAAACGCACATCGGCCGCAACACCAAGATCGATAACCTGGTGCAGATCGGGCACAATGTCGTCATCGGCGAGAATTGCTTGATTTGCGGCATGGTCGGGATATCAGGGAGCGTGAAGATCGGCGACCGCGTAGTGCTGGGCGGTGGCGTAGGCATCGCCGACCGGGTGACCATCGGCTCCGACGCCATCATCGCCGCCGGATCGGGGGTCGGCACGAATGTCGCGGCCAAGGCGGTCATGGCCGGGTATCCGGCGCAGCCGCGCGAGCGTGCCTTCGAGCAGATCAAGCATCTCGCCCGCTTGCGCAATCTGTTCGCCGAGGTCGGCGATCTGAAGCAACGTCTCGCCGCGCTCGAACGGGCGCAACAGTCCTGATTGTCCGGGCGGCGTTTCAAGGAAGGCTGATGTCGATGGTCGATGTGGCGAAAGGCGTGATCGAGATCATTGCGACCAAGGTCCGGCGCGAGCACGGACCGGTGCAATTGTCCGACTCGCTCGACGGCCTCGGCATCGAATCCCTCGACGTACTCGAGCTGACCTTCGCGATCGAAGAGAAATTCAATATCGAGATTCCCTTCAACGCCAACACCGCGTTCGAATTCAAGACCGTGGGCGATCTCGTCCACGCGGTACAAGGGATCGTCGCGCAGAAGACGGCGTCGGCGTGAACAGAGTCGTCATCACCGGGCTGGGCGCGGTTTCTCCCATCGGCCAATCTGCCGCGGCGTACTGGGCCGCGCTGGTCGAGGGCCAGTCCGGGTTCGGGCCGCCGACCATCTTCCCGACAGATCGGCTCAACACCAAAGTCGTGGCGGAGGTGAAGGACTTCGTCCCGGCCGATCATTTCGACACGCGCCAGATCGGCTTTCTCGATCGGGTCTCGCAATTCGCCGTGGTCGCCGCGCGCGAAGCGGTCGCCCAATCGGGCCTGTCGTTTGACGGCGAACTCGGCGAACGCACCGCCGCCATCATCGGATCGGGCATCGGCGGCCAGACCACCCAGGACGACAATTTCCGCCGCTTCTACGGCGAGAACGCGACGCGGGTGCACCCGCTCATCATTCCGCGCACCATGCCGAGCGCGCCGGCGAGCCAGATATCGATGTTCTTCGGCATCAAGGGCCCGACCTACGCGATCTCCACCGCCTGCGCATCGGCGACGCACGCGATCGGCCAAGCGTTTCATCTCATCCGCGGCGGCGGCGCGACCTGCGCGCTCGCCGGCGGGGCGGAAGCCCAGCTCACCCAAGGCACCATGAAAGCCTGGGAGGCCATGCGCATTCTCGCGCCCGACACCTGCCGTCCATTCTCCATCGACCGCAAGGGCATGGTGCTGGGCGAAGGCGCGGCTATTCTTGCGCTCGAAGCGCTCGACCACGCGGCGGCGCGCGGCGCCGACATCCTCGGCGAGATCGTCGGCTTCGGCATGAGCGCGGATGCCGGCGACCTGACCGCGCCGGACGTCGGCGGCATGGTCCGCGCCATGGCTGCGGCGCTCGCCGACGCCGGTCTCACCGACGACGCCGTCGACTATGTCAACGCCCACGGCACCGGCACCACCGCCAACGACGCGACCGAGACGGCGGCGCTGCACAAGGCGTTCGGCGCGCACGCGCGCAAGCTCGCCGTCTCGTCGACCAAATCGATGGTCGGCCACGCGCTCGGCGCGGCCGGCGCGCTCGAAGCCATCGCCGCCGTCATGGCGATCCGCGACGGCGTCATCCCGCCGACCATGAACCATCTCGGCCCGGACCCGGCCTGCGACCTCGACTACGTGCCCAACGAAGCGCGCCGCCAGCCGGTTCGCGCGGCGCTCTCCAACTCCTTCGCGTTCGGCGGCCTCAATGCCGTCATCGCGCTGCGCCAGTTCGCCGGCTAGATTTTTCAGGAGGACAGCCCATGGACGTGCGCGCCGCCGTCGCCTTCGAGCCGGCCAAGCCGCTCGCGATCACCCACGTCAAGCTCGACGGACCCAAGGCCGGCGAGGTCATGGTCGAGATCAAGGCGACCGGCATCTGCCACACCGACGAGTTCACCCTGTCGGGCAAGGACCCCGAGGGCCTGTTCCCGGCGATCCTCGGCCACGAGGGCGCCGGCATCGTGGTCGAGGTCGGGCCGGACGTGACCTCGCTGAAAAAAGGCGACCACGTCATCCCGCTCTACACGCCGGAATGCCGCGAATGCGAGTATTGCCTCTCGCGCAAGACCAATCTGTGCCAGAAGATCCGCGCCACCCAGGGCGCCGGCGTCATGCCCGACGGCACCTCACGGTTCTCGCTCGACGGCCGCAAGATCCACCACTACATGGGCACGTCGACCTTCGCCAACTTCACGGTGCTGCCGGAGATCGCCGTGGCGAAGATCCGCGCGGACGCGCCGTTCGACAAGGTCTGCTACATCGGCTGCGGAGTGACGACCGGCATCGGCGCGGTCATCAACACCGCCAAGGTCGAAGCCGGCGCCAACTGCGTGGTGTTCGGGCTCGGCGGCATCGGCCTCAACGTGATCCAGGGCCTGCGGCTCGTCGGCGCCAACATGATCGTCGGCGTCGACCTCAATACCGACAAGAAGCAATGGGGCGAGCGCTTCGGCATGACGCACTTCGTCAATCCGGCCGAGGCGGGCCCCGAGCTCGTCAAACATCTGGTCGACCTCACCGGCGGCGGCGCCGACTATTCGTTCGAATGCGTCGGCAACGTCGACCTGATGCGGGTGGCGCTCGAATGCTGCCACAAGGGTTGGGGCGAGAGCGTCATCATCGGCGTGGCGCCGGCCGGAGCGGAGATCCGCACCCGCCCGTTCCAGCTCGTCACCGGCCGGGTGTGGCGCGGCACCGCGTTCGGCGGCGCGCGCGGGCGCACCGACGTGCCCAAGATCGTCGACTGGTACATGGAGAAGAAGATCGAGATCGATCCGATGATCACCCACCAGATGCCGCTCGCCGACATCAACAAGGCGTTCCACCTGATGCACGAAGGCAAATCGATCCGCTCGGTGGTGAGGTTCTGATGCGGCGCGCAACCGCGGCCGCGGCGCGGCCGGCGCAGGACATCAACCCGCTCGCCCACGATCAGCCGGCCTTCGCCCATACGCTGGGCCTCAAGATCACCCACCTCTCGCGCGACCGCGTCGCCGCCGAGCTTCCCGTGCGCGACGAGCTGGCCAACCGCAACAACGTGCTGGCCGGCGGCGTGCTGATGGCGATGGCCGACAATCTCGG
>DASPZC010000062.1:0-6153 GCA_035636455.1 Xanthobacteraceae bacterium | reverse complement strand
CGCCGCTGTTCACCCGCGAGGACCAGCCGCGTCCGCCCGGATCGATCCGCGGCGGCGGCTGGTCGGGGTGGCGTTGGTGATTGTTTGAAGAACCCGCCGCCTCACCGCGGCAGCTGGGTCGATCCCATCAAAAATTCGTCGACCGAAGCGGCCGCCTGGCGGCCCTCGCGGATCGCCCAGACGATGAGCGATTGGCCGCGCCGCATGTCGCCGGCGGCGTACACCTTGTCGAGCGAGGTGCGGTAGTTTTTGGTATCGGCCTTGACGTTGCCGCGCGGGTCGAGCGCAAGGCCGAGCGCCTTGATCATGCCTTCGTGCACCGGGTGGACGAACCCCATGGCGAGCAGGACGAGGTCGGCTCGGATCTCGAACTCGGTGCCAGCGACCGGCTTGAACTTGTCGTCGACGCGCGCGCAGTGAAGCTTCTTCACCTGCCCGTGGGCGCCGCTGAATTTTTGCGTCGTCACCGAGAAGTCGCGCTCGGCGCCTTCCTCGTGGCTCGACGAGGTGCGCATCTTCCACGGCCAGTCCGGCCAAGTGACGAGCTTGTTCTCCTGGTCGGGCGGGCGCGGCAGCAGCTCGAGGTTGGTCACCGACAGCGCGCCCTGGCGGATCGCGGTGCCGATGCAGTCGGAGCCGGTGTCGCCGCCGCCGATCACCACCACATGCTTGCCGCCGGCGAGGATCGGCGGCAGATCGCCGATCGGCTCGCGGCCGATGCGGCGGTTCTGCTGCGGCAGGAAATCCATGGCGAAGTGGATGCCGGCAAGCTCGCGGCCGGGGATCGGCAGGTCGCGCGAGTGCTCGGCGCCGCCCGCCAGCACGACGGCGTCGAAGCCCTCCATCAGCCGCTCGACCGGCATGCTCACGCCCACGTGCGCGCCGTAATGGAAGGCGACGCCCTCCGCTTCCATCTGCCTGATGCGGCGGTCGATGTGGTGCTTGTCCATCTTGAAGTCGGGGATGCCGTATTGCAGCAGGCCGCCGGCCTTGGCGTGGCGCTCGAACACGTGCGCGTCGTGACCGGCGCGGGCGAGCTGCTGGGCGGCGGCGAGTCCCGCCGGACCGGAGCCGACGATCGCGACCTTCTTGCCAGTCCTGGCGGCGGGCGGCACCGGCTCGATCCAGCCCTCCTTCCAGCCGCGGTCGACGATTGCACATTCGATCGTCTTGATGGTCACCGGGTTGTCGTCGAGATTGAGCACGCATGCCGCCTCGCACGGCGCCGGGCACAGGCGGCCGGTGAATTCCGGGAAATTGTTGGTTGAGTGCAGGTTGATGCAGGCGGTGTACCAGTCGCCGCGATAGACCAGGTCGTTCCAGTCCGGGATCTGGTTGTTCACCGGGCAGCCGTTGTGACAATAGGGAATCCCGCAATTCATGCAGCGCGCCGCCTGGTCGCGCGTCGCCTCCTCCGACAGCGGGATGACGAATTCCTTGAAATGACGAATCCGGTCGGAGGCCGGCGCGTAGCGCCGGTCCCGCCGTTCGATCTCGAGGAAGCCGGTGACCTTCCCCATCAGCGCCTCAGGCTCCGGCCGCCGCGAGCGGCGGCTCGGCCGCCTCGCGCGCCTTCATCTCGGCCAGCGCGCGGCGGTACTCGACGGGCATCACCTTGCGGAACTTCGGCAGATAATGGCTCCAGTTGGCGAGGATGTCGCGCGCCCGGCTCGAGCGGGTATGGCTCGCGTGGTTGGCAATGAGCTGATGCAGCCGCTCGGCGTCGTAGCGGCTAACGTCCGCCATCACGTCGACCCGGCCATGGTGATCGAGATCGCCCGCCTGGTGATAATGGCGCGCGATCATTTCCTCCTCGGCGAGCACCGGCTCGAGGTCGACCATCGACATGTTGCAGCGGCGCGCGAAGGTGCCGTCCTCGTCGAGCACGTAGGCGATGCCGCCCGACATGCCGGCCGCGAAGTTGCGCCCGGTGTAGCCGAGCACGACCACCACGCCGCCGGTCATGTACTCGCAGCAATGGTCGCCCGCGCCCTCGATGACGGCGACGGCGCCGGAGTTGCGCACCGCGAAGAGCTCGCCGGCGATGCCGCGGAAATAGCACTCGCCCTCGATCGCGCCGTAGAGCACCGTGTTGCCGACGATCATCGATTGCTCCGGCACGATATTGGTCGCGTCGCGCGGCGGATAGATGATGATGCGCCCGCCGGAGAGGCCCTTGCCGACGTAGTCGTTGGCCTCGCCTTCCAGCTCGAAGGTGACGCCGCGCGCCAGCCAGGCGCCGAAGCTCTGGCCGGCGGTGCCGATCAGCTTGACGTGGACGGTGTCGTCGGGCAGCCCGGCATGGCCGTAGATTCTGGCGATCTCGCCCGACAGCATCGCACCCGAGGTGCGGTCGGTGTTTTTGATCGGCATTTCGAGCTTGACCGGCGCGCCGCGGTCGATTGCCGCGCGCGCGTCGGCGATCAGCTTGCGGTCGATGATGTCGGCGATCTTATGGTCCTGCGGCTCGCACTTGAAGAGGTTCACTTCCGGCGGGGCCGGCGGCTTCTCGAAGATGCGCGAGAAATCGAGGCCGCGCGCCTTCCAGTGCTCGACCAGCTTGACCTTGTCGAGCATCTGCATCTGCCCGATCATTTCGCTGAACTTGCGATAGCCCATCGCCGCCATCATCTCGCGCACCTCTTCGGCGACGAAGAAGAAATAGTTGATGACGTGCTCGGGCAGGCCCTTGAAGCGCTTGCGCAGCACCGGGTCCTGGGTGGCGACGCCGACCGGGCAGGTGTTGAGGTGGCACACCCGCATCATGATGCAGCCGGCGGCGATCAGCGGCGCGGTCGAGAAGCCGAACTCGTCGGCGCCGAGCAGCGCGCCGACGATGACGTCGCGCCCGGTGCGCAGGCCGCCGTCGACCTGCACGGCGATGCGCCCGCGCAGCCGGTTGGCGACCAGCGTCTGGTGCGTCTCGGCAAGCCCGATCTCCCACGGGCTGCCGGCGTGCTTGATCGAGGTGAGCGGCGAGGCGCCGGTGCCGCCTTCGAAGCCGGCGATGGTCACGTGGTCGGCGCGCGCCTTCGACACGCCCGCCGCCACGGTGCCGACGCCGACCTCGGAGACGAGCTTCACCGACACGGCGCCTGACGGATTGACGTTCTTGAGGTCGAAGATCAGCTGGGCGAGGTCCTCGATCGAATAGATGTCGTGGTGCGGCGGCGGCGAGATCAGGCCGACGCCCGGGGTCGAGTGGCGCACCTTGGCGATCACCGCGTCGACCTTGTGGCCGGGCAACTGCCCGCCTTCGCCGGGCTTGGCACCCTGCGCCATCTTGATCTGCATCACGTCGGAATTGACCAGATATTCGGTGGTGACCCCGAACCGGCCGGAGGCGACCTGCTTGATCGCCGAGCGCATGGAATCGCCGTTGGGCAGCGGCTTGAACCGGTCCGCCTCCTCGCCGCCCTCGCCGGTGTTCGACTTGCCGCCGATGCGGTTCATGGCGATGGCGAGCGTTGTATGCGCCTCGCGGCTGATCGAGCCGAACGACATGGCGCCGGTGGCGAAGCGCCGCACGATGTCCTTGGCCGGCTCGACCTCCTCGAGCGGCACCGGCGCGCGGCCGTCGTCCTCCGCGGTCTTGATGCGGAACAGGCCGCGGATGGTGAGGAATTTTTCCGACTGCTCGTTCACCAGCGCGGCGAACGCCCGGTACTTGTCCTGCGAATTGCCGCGCGCCGCGTGCTGCAGGGTGGCGACCGTCTCGGGCGACCAGGCGTGCGCCTCGCCGCGCAGGCGGAACAGATATTCGCCGCCGACCTCGAGCGCATGGCGCAGCACCGGCGAATCGCCGAACGCCTCGCGGTGGCGCCGCGCCGTCTCCTCGGCGATCTCGTCGAGGCCGACGCCCTCGATGCGGCTTGCGGTGCCGAAGAAGAACTGCGCGACGAAGTCGCCCTTGAGCCCGACCGCGTCGAAGATCTGCGCGCCGCAATAGGACTGATAGGTCGAGATGCCCATCTTGGACATCACCTTGAGGACGCCCTTGTCGATCGACTTGATGTAGCGCTTGATGATTTCCTTCTCGTCGATCTTCTCCGGCAAATCGTCCTTGACGGCGATCAGCGTCTCGAACGCCAGATAGGGATTGATCGCCTCGGCGCCGTAGCCGGCGAGGCAGCAGAAATGGTGCACCTCGCGCGCCTCGCCGGTCTCCACCACGAGGCCGACCGCGGTGCGCAGGCCCTTGCGGATCAGGTGATGATGCACGGCGGCGGTCGCCAGCAGCGCCGGGATCGGGATGCGCTCGGGGCCCGCCTGCCGGTCGGACAGGACGATGATGTTGTAGCCGCCGCGCACCGCCGCCTCGGAACGCTCGCATAAATGCGCCAGCGCCTCCTTCATGCCGGGCGCGCCGTGCTCGACCGGATAGGTGATGTCGAGGGTGCGGGTGTCGAACTGCTCCTCCACGTGGCCGATGCTGCGGATCTTTTCCAGGTCCTCGTTGGTGAGGATCGGCTGGCGCACCTCGAGCCGCTTCTTCTTGGCCAGGCCCTTGAGGTCGAACAGGTTCGGCCGCGGTCCGATGAAGGAGACGAGCGACATCACCAGCTCCTCGCGGATCGAATCGATCGGCGGGTTGGTGACCTGGGCGAAGTTCTGCTTGAAATAGGTGTAGAGCAGCTTCGGCTTGTCGGAGAGCGCCGAGATCGGCGTGTCGTTGCCCATGGAGCCGACCGCCTCCTGCCCGGTGGTCGCCATCGGCTCGAGCAGGATCTGCAAGTCCTCCTGGCTGTAGCCGAACGCCTGCTGGCGATCGAGCAGCGAGATGTTGGTGCGCTTCTCGCGCGCCTGCACCGGCGGCAGGTCCTCGAGCACGATCTGCGTGCGCTTGAGCCACTTGCCGTACGGGTGCTTGCGGGCGAGGCCCGCCTTGATCTCGTCGTCGGAAATGATGCGGCCCTCGACCAGGTCGACGAGCAGCATCTTGCCCGGCTGCAGCCGCCACTTGCGGACGATCTTCTCCTCCGGCACCGGCAGCACGCCGGCTTCCGACGCCATGATGACGAGGTCGTCGGAGGTGACGAACCAGCGCGCCGGCCGCAGGCCGTTGCGGTCGAGCGTCGCGCCGATCTGGCGGCCGTCGGTGAACGCGATCGCGGCCGGGCCGTCCCACGGCTCCATCAGCGACGCGTGGTACTCGTAGAACGCCTTGCGCTCCTCATCCATCAGCGGATTGCCGGCCCACGCCTCGGGAATCAACATCATGGCGGCGTGCGCGAGCGAGTAGCCGCCCTGCACCAGGAACTCGAGCGCATTGTCGAAGCAGGCGGTGTCCGACTGGCCTTCGTAGGAGACCGGCCACAGCTTGCCGATGTCGCTGCCGAACAGCTCGGAGGAGACCGACGCCTGCCGCGCCGCCATCCAGTTGAGGTTGCCGCGCAGCGTGTTGATCTCGCCGTTGTGGCAGATCATCCGGTAGGGATGCGCCAGCGGCCAGCTCGGGAACGTGTTGGTGGAGAAGCGCTGGTGCACCAGCGCCAGGGCCGA
This sequence comes from Xanthobacteraceae bacterium, assembly GCA_035636455.1. GTDB lineage: Bacteria > Pseudomonadota > Alphaproteobacteria > Rhizobiales > Xanthobacteraceae > AP-16. Next base: position 651 of record DASPZC010000062.1, on the reverse strand, counting down.
TTCGAAATCCTCCTCGTGCAGATCGGAATAGTACTTGCCGAGCTGGTCGGCGAGGAACATGCCCTTGTACACGACCGTGCGGCACGACAGCGAGACGACGTAATAGCCGGACAACCGCCGCTCGCGCTTGTTGTAGACGATGTTGGAAATCACCTTGCGCAGGACGTACAGGCGGCGCTCGAACTCGTCCTCGTCCTTGATGTCCTTGCCGCGGCCGATGAACACCTGCATGTGGTATGGCTCGGTCGGCTTCACGGAGTAGCCGAGCGAGACGTTGTCGGTCGGCACGTTGCGCCAGCCGAGCAGCACGAGGCCTTCGCGCGGCACCGCCTCGGCGAAAATGTCCATGATCACCTGCCGCCACTGCGGATCGTGCGGCATGAACACGTAGCCGACCGCGTATCGTCTGGGCGCGGGCAGCGTGATGCCGAGTTCGGCGGTCTTGCGGGCAAAGAAGCGGTGCGGGATCTGCACCAGGATGCCGGCGCCGTCGCCGGCGCGCGGGTCGGCGCCGACCGCGCCGCGGTGCTCGAGGTTGAGCAGGATCCGCAGGCCGTCCTGGATGAGCTTGTGCGACTTGCGGCCCTTGATGTCGGCGATGAAGCCAACGCCGCAAGAGTCCTTGTCGAGGGCAGGATCGTAAAGGCCTCG
>DASPZC010000061.1:0-4346 GCA_035636455.1 Xanthobacteraceae bacterium | reverse complement strand
CAGGCAGGTTCGGTGTGTGCGGACCGCAAGGATGGGCGCCGGACGCCCTTCAATTGACCCGATCGGGTCGTTATATCTCGCCGGTCCAGGGATTTGGCCCATGATTCGCGTTTGGCACCCGATTGCGGCTGCGGCCGCTGTGCTCCTCGCCGTCTCGCTCGTTGGCGGCGCGGCGGCGCAGGACCGTCGCGTGCCCGGCTCGGCCGCCGAGATGAGCCTGTCGTTCGCCCCGGTCGTGCACGTCGTCGCGCCCGCCGTCGTCAACGTCTACGCCGCCAAGGTGGTGGCGAACCGGCCGCCGTTCTTCGACGACCCGATCTTCCGCCGCTTCTTCGACCTGCCCGGCTCGATGCCGCGCGAGCAGGTGCAGCGCTCGCTCGGCTCCGGGGTGATCGTCGATGCGTCCGGTCTCGTCGTCACCAACAACCACGTGATCGAGGGCGCGAGCGAGGTGAAGGTCGCGCTCGCCGACAAGCGCGAGTTCGAGGCCGAGCTGGTGCTCAAGGACGCGCGCTCGGACCTCGCGGTGCTGCGCCTCAAGGACGGGCGCGAGCAGTTTCCGGCGATCGATCTCGGCAATTCGGACGAGTTGCAGGTGGGCGACCTGGTGCTGGCGATCGGCAACCCGTTCGGGGTCGGCCAGACGGTCACCCACGGCATCGTCTCCGCACTCGCGCGCACCCAGGTGGGCATCACCGATTTTCAGTTCTTCATTCAGACCGACGCGGCGATCAACCCGGGCAATTCCGGCGGCGCGCTGGTCGATCTCAAGGGACGGCTCGCCGGCATCAACACCGCGATCTTCTCGCGCTCGGGCGGCTCGCAGGGCATCGGCTTCGCGATTCCGGTCAACATGGTGCGCGTGGTGGTCGCCTCCGCCCGCAGCGGCGGCAGCGCGGTCAAGCGGCCGTGGCTCGGCGCCAAGCTGCAGGACGTGACCAACGAGATCGCCGAGGGCCTCGGCCTCAAGCGGCCGAGCGGCGCGCTGGTCGCGAGCGTTGCCGCCGGGAGTCCCGCGGCGCGCGCGGGGCTCAAGACCGGCGACCTGATCGTCGCCATCGACGGCCAGGTGATCGACGACCCGAACGCCTTCGACTATCGCTTCGCCACCAAACCGCTCGGCGGCAGCGCGCAGGTCGGCGTCATTCGCGGCGGCAAGGAGGCCCGCGTCGCGGTGGCGCTCGAGCCGGCACCGGACATCCCGCGCGAGGAGCTCGTCATCAAATCGCGCTCGCCGTTCCTCGGCGCAAAGTTCGCCAACCTGTCGCCCGCGCTCGCCGACGAGCTGCGCCTCGACAGCAGGGCCGAGGGGGTCGTGGTCCTCGACGTGCCGGACGGCTCGGTCGCCGCGCGCTACGGTTTCCGCCGCGGCGATGTGGTGGTGTCGGTCAACGACCAGCCGATCGCCCGCACCCGCGACCTCGAGAAGGCGGCGCGCGAGCAGAGCCGCGCGTGGTCGGTCACCATCCTGCGCGGCGGCCAGCGGATCAGCGCCGAGTTTCGCGGATGAGCCCGCGTCCGCAGCGTGGGGCAAACCTGTTCGAAGCGGCCGGCCTCGACCGGGACGCCCCGCGTCCGCTCGCCGACAAGCTGCGCCCGGCGCGGCTCGCCGAGGTGGTCGGCCAGGACCATCTGCTCGGACCGGACGGCACCCTCACGCGCATGCTGGCCACGCGCTCGCTCGGCTCGCTGATTTTTTGGGGGCCGCCCGGCACCGGCAAGACCACGGTGGCGCGGCTGCTCGCCACCGAGACGGCGCTCGACTTCGAGCAGATTTCCGCGGTGTTCACCGGCGTCGCCGACCTCAAGAAGGTGTTCGATGCGGCGCGCGCCCGGCGCCAGACCGGGCAGGGGACCCTGCTGTTTGTCGACGAGATCCACCGCTTCAACCGGACCCAGCAGGATTCGTTCCTGCCGGTGATGGAGGACGGCACCGTCATCCTGGTCGGCGCGACCACCGAGAACCCGTCGTTCGAGCTCAACGCCGCGCTGCTCTCGCGAGCGCGCGTGCTGGTGTTCAAGCCGCTCGACCCGGAGGCGCTCGAAAAGCTGATCGCGCGCGCCGAGGCGATCGAGGGGCGGGCGCTGCCGCTCGATGCCGAGGCGCGGCTCTCGCTCGTGCGCATGTCCGACGGCGACGGCCGCGCGGCGCTCACCCTGGCCGAAGAGGTGTGGCGGGCGGCGCGGCCGGGCGAGACGTTCGACGCGGCCGCGCTGCAGGAGGTGGTGCAGCGGCGCGCGCCGATCTACGACAAGGCGCAGGACGGCCACTACAACCTGATCTCCGCGCTGCACAAGTCGGTGCGCGGCTCCGATCCGGACGCGGCGCTCTATTATCTGTGCCGCATGCTCGACGCCGGCGAGCATCCGCTCTACATCGCGCGGCGCGTGGTGCGCATGGCGATCGAGGACATCGGGCTCGCCGATCCGCAGGCCCTGGCGGTGGCGAACGCCGCCAAGGACGCCTACGACTTTCTCGGCTCGCCCGAGGGGGAGCTGGCGATCGCGCAGGCGGTGATCTACGTGGCGACCGCGCCGAAATCGAACGCCGCCTATGTCGCCTACGGCCAGGCGATGCAGGCCGCCAAGGAGGCGGGCTCGCTGCTGCCGCCCAAGCACATCCTCAACGCGCCGACCGGCCTGATGCGCGAAGAGGGCTACGGCCGCGGCTACGCCTACGATCACGACGCACCCGACGCCTTCTCCGGCCAGGATTATTTTCCCGAAGGGCTCGGCCGCCGCACCTTCTACGACCCGCCCGAGCGCGGGTTCGAGCGCGAGATCAGGAAGCGGCTGGACTACTGGGCGAAGCTGCGGCGGGAGCGCGGCGGAGCGGATCGTTGATCGGGCGCCGATCGATCGACTCGCCGGGACGCGCGCCCTATTCGTATCGCCGGGACCCTCGCGTTCCTGGATTCCCCGACGATCGTCCGGTCATCATTTTCGACGGCTACTGCGCGCTCTGCTCCGGTTGGGCCGAGTTTGTTCTGCGGCACGACCGGCGGCGGCATTTTCGTCTGTTGCCCGCCCAATCGCCGCTCGGCCATGCGCTCTACGTGCATTACGACCTCGATCCGACAAATTACGAAACGCACATCCTGGTCGCGGGCGGCCTCGCCTACTTCAAGTCCGACGCCGGGTTGCGCATGGCGGCGGGCCTGGGCTTCCCCTGGTCTTTGGCCGAGGGCTTGCGCATCGTTCCGGCTCGCCTGCGGGACGCCCTCTATGACCGGCTCGCCCGCAATCGCTTCCGCATCGACGGCAGGCGCGACAGTTGTTATGTCGCGGCCGCGCAGGACAAAGACCGGTTCCTGACATGAAGGCGGAGCGGCTCAAGGTCGTCATCTTGGGCGGATAATGTTTCAACAGATGTTTGGCTCGGCGCATTTGACTCACGGGTGGATCGACCCATCATGAGGCCATGTCCGACGGGCAGCTCGATCTCTTCTCGGTCGCGAATATCCGCGCGGAACCCGCCTCGCCAGAGGCGATCGGGCCGCCCGAGCCTGTGCCGGCCGATCTCGCTGACGCGGCCTTGGTCGCCGCCATCCCGGACGCGGGTCTTGCCGCTGGTCCGGCGCTCGCCGCGGAGGCGGGGCGCCGCCGGCTTGTCGCGGCGGTGCCTGCGCTCGAGGCCCTGTGCCGGCGCTTCGCCGGTTTCGGCATGCACCGCCTGGTGCCAGAACAGGCCGCGGCGCTTCAGGCGCTCGAGGCGATCGGTGGCCGCGAGGCGGCACAGGCGGTGGGCCGCATGCTATCGAAGGCCGTGGTGGTCGGGCCGGCGCTCAACCTCGCCGTCGCTGCCGCGGCAGGCCTGCGGTCCGATCTGCCGGTGAATGCCGTGCTGGTCCTGTTGCGGCATGCAGATCCGGGCATCCGCGCCGAGGCTTGCGGCTGCGTTCGTCCGTCGCCGGACATCGTCTCGGTTCTCATCGATCTCCTCGATGATCTCGACGACCGGGTGGCGCGCTCCGCGGCTTGTGCGCTCGGGCGCATGGGCAGAGCCGAAGCTCGCGCGATGCTGGTCCGGCTGTTGCGCGAGGAACCGTCCGACGAGGTCATTGCGGCGGTTTCACTGATCGCCGACGAGGAATGCATCGTGCTGTTGGGTCGGATCGCCCGCACCACGCGGGACCTGGCCGACTCCGCGCTCGACGCGCTTGATGGAATCGAGCACCCGCGCGCGATCTCGCTCGTAACGGGCCTGCGCGGTGCATCGGCCGCGTGAGATCGATCGGCGGATCGTGTTTGACCTGCGGAGATGACGGCGTGATTGATCGGGGTCGAGGTCCGAGGCAGCCGGGCGGCGGGCGGCAGATCGCCGGGCCGCGTTTTCGGCTGGGACC
>DASPZC010000060.1:0-3755 GCA_035636455.1 Xanthobacteraceae bacterium | reverse complement strand
AGGAACGGGACCGGGAAGCGGTAGCCGGCATCGAAGCCGGCGAGCGGATGGACCGCGACCTTGCCGGCAAAGAAATCGGGCGCGATCGTCTCGATCCGCTCAAAGGCGGCAACGCGCGCGTGCTTCATCACGTCGGCGGCGAGCGCGTCGGCGAGGATGAGGCGGTCGCCCGGCTTCGCCCAATTGTCGGGCGGCGCGTCGGTCACCTGATAAAGGCCATAGCCGATCCGCGAGGAGAAGCTGACCGCGCGATTGCCGGGGATGGTCCACGGCGTGGTGGTCCAGATCGCCACCGCGGGCTCGCGCGGGCTCGGGACATCGGCGGCGCGCCCGGAATAGTCGGCAAGCGCCTCGCGCACCGGAAATTTCACCCACGCGGTATCCGACACGTAGTCCTCGTACTCGACCTCGGCCTCGGCGAGCGCGGTCTTCTCCACCACCGACCACATCACCGGCTTCGAGCCGCGGTAGAGCGTGCCGTTCGCGGCGAATTTCATCAGCTCGCGGGCGATCTGCGCCTCGGCCGCGTAGGCCATGGTGGTGTAGGGATTTTCCCAATCGCCGACGCCGCCGAGCAGCCGGAACTCCTCGCGCTGCACCCCGATCCAGTGCTCGGCGAAGGCGCGGCATTCGCGGCGGAACTCGACGATCGGCACGACGCCGCGGTTCTCCCCGCGCGCCGGCGGCCCTTCGCGCGTCCATGCCTTGTCGAAACCCTTGGCGCGGTACTCCTCCTCGATCTTCCATTCGATCGGCAGGCCGTGACAGTCCCAGCCGGGCACGTAATTGGCGTCGAAGCCGAGCATCTGCTGGGAGCGCACCACCACGTCCTTGAGGATCTTGTTGAGCGCTGTGCCGATGTGGATGTTGCCGTTGGCGTAGGGCGGGCCGTCATGCAGGACGAAGCGGGGTTTTCCGCGCGCGGCGCGCCGCAGGCGGCCGTAGAGGTCGAGGCGCTGCCAGCGCTCGAGCAGCTCCGGCTCCTTCTGCGGCAGGCCGGCGCGCATGGGGAAATCGGTCTGCGGCAGAAACAATGTCGCGCTGTAGTCGCGGGATTGGGTCATGGCGGATCCGTCGGTCAGGGTCGGGACGCGGCAATCCCGGTCTTGCACCGGACCGTCGAGGTCAGGCGCAAGCCGGGCCGCTAATAATTCGCCGGTGCGACCCGATGGCGAAAACGGATGACGTGTGCGCAGCCATGACGCGGCTTCCTAGCAGGCGGGGCGCGGATAGTGAAGCGAATAGCGAATAGCGAGTAGTGGGTACCGAGTGGCGAACGGCCTTCAGGCGCTCCATTCGCTATTCGCTATTCGCTATTCGCCCTTCCCCGTTAACGCTTCGTCAACCCTCGACCGGCGGGCCGATGGGCGGAAAGGCGTCGGGCGCGCGGGCGAGGACGGCGCGGGCGAGGCGGCTGTCGTCGTCCATGTGGCGAACCAATTCGGCGCTGCTGTCGAAACGCATCTCGGCGCGAATCCAGCCGATGAACGCCACGTCGAGGGAGCGGCGGTAAAGATCGGCGGAAAAATCGAACAGGTGCACCTCGAGCAGCGGCGCGCCGGCGCCGAAGGTCGGCCGCCGGCCGAAGCTGGCGACGCCGTCGTGGATGCGGCCGTCGAGGCCGACGCGCACGGCGTAGATGCCGTGCTTGAGGCCGCAGGCCGGATCGAGCCGCATGTTGGCGGTCGGGTAGCCGAGGTCGCGGCCGCGCCGGTCGCCGGGGATCACCGTGGCAGTGACGAACCACGGATAGCCGAGCAGCTCGGCCGCCTCGACCACGCGGCCGGCGGCGAGCGCCGCGCGGATCACGCTCGAGGAGACCGGGCGCCCCTCGTCCTCGAGCGGCGGCAGGATGTCGACCGGGAAGCCGAAGCGCCGCCCGAGCCCGGCCAGAAAGGCCGGCGAGCCGCCGCGATTCTTGCCGAAATGGAAGTCGAACCCGATGGTCGCCCCGGCGATCGCGAGGCGATCGAGCAGGATGCGCTTGACGAATTCCTCGGCGGAGAGCGCGACCAGCGCCGCATCGAACGTCATCACCAGCACGCCCCGGAGCCCGGTCGCCGCCAAGAGGCGCAGCTTCGCCTGCTCGTCGGTGAGCCGGAAGATCGGCTCGCCGGGCCGCAGGATCGCGCGCGGGTGCGGCTCGAAGGTCAGCGCCGCGGCGGGCCGGCCGAGCCCGTCCGCCCGCTCGAGCGCCGCCGCGGTCACCGCGCGGTGGCCGCGATGGACCCCGTCGAAATTGCCGATGGCGATGACGGCGCCGGTGAGCGCGGCAAGGCCGGGCGGATCGAGACCGGGCGCGGCGTCGCGCACCACGACGAACGGGCGCGCTGGCATCGAGGTGCGGGTCATGGCGGATGGATCATGCACGGCGGCCGACCGTGGTCGCCCCGGCCGCGCGGAGTCAAGCGGCACCCCCGGGGGCGCCCCGAAGCCCGGTTAACCCTATGTTCAACCGCCCTTGCTAGGGTGCAGCCGCTGGGGAGGGCCGGTCCGGCCCCGGGTGGGACGCCTCACCATTCGGATAGTCGAGAACAACGCCGGCGCAGGACGCGCCGCAGGCGGCGCAGCGGAGCGGGACTGATGGCTGTCGATCTGTCGATGCCGATCCTCGTGGTCGACGACTACAACACGATGATCCGCATCATCCGCAACCTCCTCAAGCAGCTCGGCTTCGAGGACATCGACGACGCCTCGGACGGGTCGGCGGCGCTCAACAAGCTGCGCGAGAAACGCTACGGCCTCGTCATCTCCGACTGGAACATGGAGCCGATGACCGGCTACGAGCTGCTCAAGGAGGTCCGCGCCGACCCCGGGCTGTCCAAGACCCCGTTCATCATGGTCACCGCCGAATCGAAGACCGAGAACGTCATCGCGGCGAAGAAGGCGGGCGTCAACAACTACATCGTCAAGCCGTTCAACGCCCAGACGCTCAAGACCAAGATCGAGGCGGTGTTCGCCGAGTGAGGTCGCCGGGCGGGGTCTCGGCCTCTCGCGTTTTCCCATGGCGAGCGGGATTCTCCATCGCATGAAAACGCGTCCGGCGCGGGCACCGACGGCGTGACGGCGCCGGCAACACGCAGGCGGCCAGGGAGCCGGCGATGGCAGCGGCCAGCAAGTTCCATCTCGAGCGCGTCGCCGCCTATCTGAAGGAACGGCGCGACGAGGACGCGTCGCTCGCCGACGTGATCGCGCTCGCCGAGATCACCGCGCAATCGCTGCAGACCATTTTCGCGACGATCGACTCGAGCGCCCAGCGCGAGCTGCGCGAGATCGCCGACTACATCGCGACGATGAAGGTCGAGATCGGCGCGCTGCAGTTCAACGAGCTCAAATACATGCGCATCCCGGCCGCCGGCCAGGAGCTCGACGCCATCGTCAAGGCGACCGAGGCGGCCTCCAACACGATCATGGAATGCGCCGAGGCGATCCTCGCCGCCGACCGGAGCGACCCGGACGCGTTCAAGGCCATGGTCGACGAGAAAATGCTGATCGTGTTCGAGGCCTGCTCGTTCCAGGACATCACCGGCCAGCGCATCGCCAAGGTGGTCGAGACGCTGCAGCACATCGAGGCGCGGGTGTCGCGGCTGGGCGAGGCCATGCGCGGCCCGGACGGGGACGGATGCCTCACCGATGAGGAGCGCGCCAGCGCCGAGCGCCGGCACCGCCCCCTCCTGCACGGCCCGCCGCGCGCCGGCGAGGCGATCGACCAAAGCGCGATCGACGACCTCTTCGACGGCGGCGTCGCGGCGGCG
>DASPZC010000059.1:0-4798 GCA_035636455.1 Xanthobacteraceae bacterium | reverse complement strand
GCGCTTGCACCGCAGGTGCCGGGCGGCCGTTACGCGGTCCTGCATGCCAACCCGATGTACCGCTTCCGCCGCTGGACGGACGAGGGCTGGCACGCGCTGGCCCGGGCGCTCGCCGATCGCGGGCTCGCCGTGGTCGCGACGGGCGGCCCCGATGCGGCCGAGCGGTCCTATCTCGATACCTTATGGGGGCCCGCCGATCCCCCGGTCCACCGGCTCGACGGACGGCTCGATTGGCCCCAGCTCTCCGCCCTGATCGGCGGGGCCGCGGTGTTCGTCGGGCCCGATACCTCCATGACCCACCTGGCTGCCGGCACCGGCTGCCCGACGGTCGCGCTCTACGGGCCCGCCAGCCCGCACCGGATCGGCCCCTGGCCGCTCGGCGGGCTCGACGAGCCGTGGGCGCCGGCCGGACGCATCCAGCGTCGCGCCAATGTCTGGGTGGTGCAGAACCCGTTGCCCTGCCTGCCGTGCGAAAAGCTCGGCTGCGAGGGGCACTACCAAAGCTACAGCCAGTGCCTCGACGAGCTGTCCGTGCGCCAAGTCCTCAGCGCGGTCGATCAGGCGCTGGCCTCCGCGGGCGTGCCGGCGTGAGGACCGTTAACCGCCCGCTGTGCCGCGGTGGCGCCGCGCCGCAAAGGCCGCTATGGAGTGGGTGAGGGGCCCCAGCCGCACTTCGCAGGAAGATGATCGGATTGCCCAAGCTCACGCTGCGCACGGCGCTGATCCTGGCGCATGATCTGCTCGCGACCGCCGCGGCGATCATCGTGAGCTTCTACGTGCGCTTCGAGGGCGAGGGCCTCGCCGAACGGCAGGAGCTGCTCGTCGCGGTGCTGCCCGGCTTCCTGATCTATGCCGGGTGCATCTACGCGTTCTTCGAGCTGTACAAGGCGAAATGGCGCTTCGCTTCGCTCCCCGATCTCTACATCATCTTCCGCGCGTCGACCGTGCTGGCGATCTCGCTGCTCGTGCTCGACTATGTTCTGGTCGCGCCGAACCTGCTGGGCAAATTCTTCTTCGGCAAGATCACCATTGCGCTCTACTGGTTCCTGCAGATGTTCTTTCTCGGCGGCCCGCGCGTCGCCTACCGCTATTTCCGCTACACCCGCGTGCGCCAGCAGGCGAAGCGATCGGAATCGATTCCCGCCCTCGTGCTCGGCCGCGCGGCCGACGCCGAGGTGCTGCTGCGCGCGATCGAAAGCGGAGCGGTGCAAAAAATCTGGCCGCTCGGGATTCTCTCTCCGTCGCGCGCCGACCAAGGACAGGCGATCCGCGGGGTCTCGGTGCTCGGCACGTTCGACCATCTCGAGAGCACCGTCGCGGACTTCGAGGCGCGCGGCGCGCGCATCGCCCGGCTGGTGCTCACCCCGTCGGCGCTCGCGCCCGTCGTGCATCCCGAGACCATCCTGATGCGCGCGCGCCGGCTCGGCCTCGCCACCAGCCGGCTGCCGGCGCTCGACGAGGGCGGCGAGGCGCTCCGGCTTGCGCCGGTCGCGGTCGAGGACCTGCTGCTGCGGCCGAGCGTCAAGATCGACTACCGGCGGCTCGAGACCTTCGTGAAGGGCAAGTCGATCGTGGTCACCGGCGGCGGCGGCTCGATCGGCGCCGAAATCTGCGACCGCGTCATCACCTTCGGGGCGCAGCGGCTGCTGGTGCTGGAAAATTCCGAGCCGGCGCTGCACGCCGCGATCGAGACGCTGCAGGCCAAGGGCGCGCCGATCGAGATCGAGGGCCGCATCGCCGACGTGCGCGACCGCGGCCGCATTTTTCGCCTGATCGCCGATTTCAAGCCCGACGTGGTGTTCCACGCCGCTGCGCTCAAGCACGTGCCGCTGCTCGAGACCGACTGGGGCGAGGGCGTCAAGACCAACGTGTTCGGCTCGATCAACGTGGCCGATGCGGCGGTCGCGGCCGGCGCCGGCGCCATGGTGATGATCTCGACCGACAAGGCGATCGAGCCGGTCTCGGTGCTGGGTGCCACCAAGCGTTTTGCCGAAATGTACTGCCAGGCGCTCGATGCCGACTTCGCCCGGCGCGCCGACGGCGGCCGGCCGCCCATGCGGCTCATCGCGGTGCGCTTCGGCAACGTGCTCGCCTCGAACGGCTCGGTGGTGCCGAAGTTCAAGGCGCAGATCGAGGCGGGCGGGCCGGTCACCATCACCCACCCGGACATGGTGCGTTACTTCATGACCATCCGCGAGGCGTGCGACCTCGTCGTTACCGCGGCGAGCCACGCGGCCGGGCCCGAGCGCATGAACGTCTCGGTCTATGTGCTCAACATGGGCCAGCCGGTGCGCATCTTCGATCTCGCCGAGCGCATGATCCGGCTCTCCGGGCTCGAGCCCGGCCAGGACGTCGACATCGTGTTCACCGGCATCCGGCCGGGCGAGCGCCTCAACGAAATTTTGTTCGCCCGCGAGGAGCCGACCGTCGAGGTGGGCATTGCCGGCATCGTGGCGGCGCGGCCGGTCTGCCCCTCGCTCGAGGCGATGCGCGGCTGGCTGGCGCGGCTCGAGCAGGGCCTCGCCCGCGACGAGCGCGCCGTCATCGACAACGTGCTGCGCGACGCGGTGCCGGATTTCCGCGGCGAGGCGGCGTAGTCATACCGCCCTTCGTTCCCGCACCAGATCGACGAGCAGGCACGCCACGAGAATTGCCCCGGCCGCGAGCGCGGCGAGATTCGCGGTCCGGGAGGACAGTGCCACCGTCGTCAGAGCCAGCGTCGCGAGCGCGACGTTGACGGCGAACACCCGGCCCACGATCTCGAGCACGGTCAATCCGCGGTCGGTGGCGCGCTGATAGAAGTGGGTGCGATGCGCCTGCCAGACGCGTTCGCGCGCGCGCAGGCGCCGCAACAGCGTGATGCCGGTATCGGCGAGATAATAGAGCGGCAGCAGCAGCGCCGCCGCGAGATGGCCGTTGCCGGCGACCAGCGCCAGCAGCCAGCCGAGCAGAAGCCCGATCGGCAGGCTGCCGACGTCGCCGAGGAAGAGCCGTGCCACCGGCCGGTTGAACGACGCGAAGCCGAGCGTCGCGCCGAGGAGGGCGAGCGCCACGATGAGGCCGGGGACGGGCAGGGCGCCGAGCCAACCGATCGCCACGAGCCCGGCCGTCATGGGCACGACCTCGGCAACGGTGATCCAGTCGATCCCGTCCATGAAATTCACGAGGTTGACGAACCACAGCCCGCCGATGACGAGGAGCGCGCGCTCGACCCACCAGGGAAGGGCGTGAACGACGCGCAGCTCCGCCGGCAAGGCCGTGATCGCGATCGCGATGGCAAGTGTTTGCAGGAGCAGGCGCGGCAGCACCGGCAGGGCGCGGATGTCGTCGATCGCGCCGACGCAGGCGATGAGGGCCGCTGCGCCGAGCACCCGCAGGAACGGCGCCGCCTCGCCCGGCGGCAATTTCGCCACGCCGAACGCGGCGATCGCCGCGACCGCCAGGGTGGCGACGCCGACCGCGATGCCGCCGCCCTGCGGCGTCGGCTCGCGGTGGGAGGAGCGGGCATTGGGTCGGGCGAGTGCATGGCGCCGCAGCAGCGGCAACAGCACGACGATCAGGCCGGCGCAGATCGCCGCCGCGGCCGCGATCGTCAGCGGCGCGACAAGCCCCGCGAAAACGGCGTCTCGCGCCGGATCGATCATCGAGCTTCCCCTCGTTCGCCAAGCGGGCGTTTTTAGGCTAAAGGCTGCCCGCTCGTCGATCCGTCTGGGTCAGATGCCGAAGCTTCTCTACTTCTTTTCCGAGGATTGGGCGTTCCATCACTTCTTCCTGCCGATAACGCGCGCGGCGCGTGCGGCGGGATTCGAGGTCGTGGTCGCAACGCGGGTGCGCGACCACGCGGGCCGGCTCGCCGCCGAAGGCTACCGGGTCGTCGCGCTGGAGTCCGAGCGCAGCAGCCTCGCGCCGTTCGAGGTTCTCCGCAGTTTTGCTCGCATGGTCCGCATCGTGCGCGCGGAGCGCCCGGACGTCGTCCATTGCATCGCGGTGCGCATGGTGCTGCTGGCCGGGCCTGCCGCGCGGCTGGCCGGCGTGCGCCAATTGGTGCTGGCGCCGATCGGGCTCGGGCATTTGTGGATCGAGAACGGGCTCTTCGAACGGCTCGCGCGGCCCATCGCGCGTTTCATGATTGGCCGGGCGCTGCGCGGCGCACGCACGCGTTATCTATTCGAGAATGCCGATGACCCGCGCGAATTCGGCCTCGCTCCGGACGCCGCCGACGTGACGCTGGTGGGCGGCGCGGGCGTGGACCCGGCGCTGTTCCCCGAAACACCGGAGCCGCCGGCGCCGCCGGTGAAGGTCGCGGTGGTCGGGCGCATGCTGGCGCCGAAGGGCATCGCCGAAGCGGTCGCGGCGGTGCGCCGCGCGCGGGCGCTGGGCGCGCCCGTCGAGCTCGACCTCTACGGCGCGCCCGACCCGTCGAACCGACGCTCGATCTCCGAAAATGAGCTGCGGAAATGGTCGGCCGAACCCGGCGTCGCCTGGCGGGGCGCCGTATCCGATATCGCCGCCGTCTGGCGCGAGCACCACCTGGCGATGCTGCTGTCCTATCGCGAAGGCCTGCCCAAGAGCCTGGTCGAGGCGGCGGCGGCCGGCCGCCCGATCGTCGCCAGCGACGCGACCGGCTGCCGCGACGTTGTGCGCGACGGCATCGACGGCTTCTTGGTGCCGCTCGGCGACATCGACGCCGCCGCGCGCGCGCTGGTGCGCCTCGCCCAGGATCCCGCCCTGCGCGCCCGCATGGGCCAGGCCGCGCATGCACGCTTCCGCGAGCGCTTCACCGAGGAGGCGGTGGTGC
>DASPZC010000058.1:0-8471 GCA_035636455.1 Xanthobacteraceae bacterium | reverse complement strand
GAATTGCTGGCGCAGTTCCAGCCCGAAGCCGGCGCCATGAGTTTTACCCGGCAGCAGGCGCCGCTCGGCCTCGGGCACGCGGTGTGGTGCGCCCGCGAACTGGTCGGCAACGAACCGTTCGCGCTGCTGTTGCCGGACGTGCTGGTCAAGGCGGGGCACAGCTGCCTCGCCCAGATGATCGAGGCCTACAACGAGATCGACACCGCCGCCAACATCGTCGCGGTCGAAGAGGTCGCGCTCGAGCGCATCCACATGTACGGCGTGGTCGGGGTCGGCGAGCGCAAGGGCAAGGCGTTCACCGTCACCCAGATGGTCGAGAAGCCGCCGAGCGGCTCCTCGCCGTCGAACCTCATCATCACCGGCCGCTACATCCTGCAGCCCGAGATTTTCGACCTGCTGGCGACCCAGGAGCACGGCACCGGCGGCGAGATCCAGATCACCGACGCCATGATCCGCCTCGCCAAGACCCTGCCGTTCTACGGGCTGAAATTCGAAGGACGAACCTTCGACTGCGGCTCCAAGATCGGATTCCTCAGCGCCAACGTCGCCTATGCGCTCGCGCGCGAGGACATCGCGCCCGCGTTCCGGGCCGAGATCGAGGGGTTGCTGTCAAACAAATGAACAGCCGCATGCCTTACCTCTCCCCGCTTGCGGGGAGAGGGAGAATCACCGCTGCAGCCGCACGCCGATGAGGCCGATGGTCGCCGAATAGTCCGAGCCGGCGATGTTCGAGTGCAGCCATTCCTGGCGCAGCTCGCCCTTGAGCTGCAGGCTGCGCGTCAGCTTGTAGGTCAAGGCGACCGACGCGAGATAGCGGTGATCCTGGCGGGTCGAGCCGATGTAGTCGTCGAGCCCGTGGCTGAACTTGACGGTGGCGAGGAGCCAGCGGCGCAGCGCGTGCGAGACCTCGATCCCGGCGTTGTGGCGCAGCACCCCGGACACGCCGGGCACCACCGACTCGTCCACCGTCGTCGTGCCGGCGAGCTTGATCGTGGTCAGCGGGGTCGCCGCCCAGGCGAGCGAGGCGTCGAACAGCGGCGCACGGATCTCGGGCAGCAGCGGGTCCTTGTAGAGCCGGGTGATGTAGCCCGCCGCGATCTCGCCGGTGAGCGTGCGGGTGATCTCGAACGTCGTCCCGGCCTTAGCCGTGATGCCCTCTGAATCCCGCATGGCGCCGGTGCGATCGACCGCCAAGTCGTGGATGCGCGTGTCGGCGGCGACATCGACGAACGGCTTGACCCCGGGCGTGAGCTCGTAGCTCACGCGCATCTGCGCGCCGAACTGGTCGTAATTGCGGTCCGCGTTGCTGGAGTGGGTTCCGTCGGTCAGCAGCGAGTCGCGCCAATCGATGCGGTCGGCGAGCCCCTTCACCGACGCCTCGAGCCGGTTGAAGCTCTGTGAAATCCCGGCGGTTGCGCCGATGTCGGTGTAGATCGGCAGCTTGGCGACGTCCGCCGCGACGTTCGGGCTGCCGGGATAATCGGTGCCGATGATGTAGCGGCCCTGAAGGTCGATATGCGTGTCGCGCGTCACGTCGATGCGGCCGGTCGCGCGCGCATCGAGGCTCGGCCGATCGGCGACCGGCACGTCGGGGTAATAATTGTAGCTGCCGCGGATGACGACATCGAGCTTGTGGCGCTCCCAGTCGGACCGTGCCACCAACTCGGGCGCGACCAGCAGCTGCGGCGAGCCGCGCGGCGCGGTCGATCGCGCCGGGTTGGTGTCGTAGCCGGTCGTCACCTCGATGGCCGGGCGCAACACAAAGCCGCCGGCGCGGATGCCGACCGCGTCGAACGGATCCTCCTCGGGCGGAGGACGGCGTTTGCGCGGAGGCACCGGGAGGCCATTGGGTCCCACGGCCGCTGTCGTCGGCGGCACGCTGCCGGTCGCTGCGACGCCAGACGGCGCCGGCGCTACGGCTGAGCCGGACGGCGCGGACGCAAGCGGCTTCACGACCGCCGCGTCGTCCGGCGTGCCCGCTGTCTTCGGCGCTGCCCGGGTTCCGCCGCTTGCGGACGCCGGACTGCGCGTGCCTGCGGTTCCTGCGACGCCCGGCCGGGCCGGGGTCTTCCGCCGCAGCGGCACGTTGGTCGACACGAATCCGGTCCTGCCGGCGCCCGCGGCGGGCGGCGTGCCGAATTTCGGGACGACGCCGACCGGCGGCGCCGGCCGGCGCGGCGGCTTGACCCAGCCGGGACGCGCCGCCTCCTGACCGTTATCGTCGAAGGTCGGGCGCAGGCCGCCCGCCGGCGCCGTCTGCGCCGAAGCAATCCCGCCGCCGAGTGCAGCAAGCAGCACTCCGGCGCACAGCGGCGCGGCAAGGCGGGAGGTGGAAAGACGCGGCACGTGCGATATCCTTCAGGCCGACCCTCCGGCGGGCCTTTGGTTAATGGATGTAAAAGGACTATGGTTAACGCCCGGTTGAGCAGGCCGGTCGCCCAGGGCGGCGTTCCGTGCTATCTGCCAGCGTCGACATCCTGAGTCGTGCGTTCATGGTGAACCCGAAACTTTCGACCAGCGTCCGGCCGGCGCGCGATCCCGCCGACCGCATGGTCGAATCCGCATTCCGCACGCTGGAGGTCGAGGCCGAGGGCGTCACCGCGCTGGCCGCCGCGATCGGCGACGGGCTCGGCCGTCCGTTCATCGCCGCGGTCGAGCTGATCAACGGCGCCAAGGGGCGCCTGATCGTCACCGGCATGGGCAAGTCCGGCCACATCGGCCGCAAGATCGCCGCCACCTTCGCGTCGACCGGCACGCCGGCGTTCTTCGTGCATCCGGGCGAAGCCAGCCACGGCGACCTCGGCATGGTCACCGCCGACGACGTCATCATGGCGCTCTCATGGTCGGGCGAGACCGTCGAGCTGACCGACCTGATCGACTATTCGCGCCGCTTCCGCATCGGGCTCATCGCCGTCACCGCCTATGACGACAGCACGCTCGGCAAGGCGGCGGACGTGGTGCTCGCCCTGCCGCATGCGCGCGAGGCCTGCCCGCACAATCTCGCGCCCACCACGTCCTCGCTGATGCAGCTCGCGCTCGGCGACGCCCTCGCCATCGCGTTGCTCGAGCGGCGCGGCTTCACCGCGCTCGATTTCCACACGTTCCATCCGGGCGGACGGCTCGGCGCCAAGCTCAAGTTCGTCGCCCAGGTCATGCACACCGGCGCGGAAATTCCGCTCGTGCCGCTCGGCACCCTGATGGCGGACGCGATCGTCGAGATGACCGCCAAGACGTTCGGCTGCGCCGGCATCACCGATCAAGCCGGGCGGCTCGTCGGCATCATCACAGATGGCGACCTGCGCCGGCACATGCGGGCCGACCTGCTCGACGTGCGCGTCGACGACATCATGACGCGCGCGCCGAAGACCGTGCGCCCCGACCAGCTGGTGAGCGAGGCGCTCGAGCTGATCAATTCGTCGAAGATCACCGCGCTGATGGTGGTCGAGGCCGGCAAGCCGGTCGGCGTCGTGCACTTCCACGACCTGCTGCGCGCGGGAGTGGCGTAAATCCTCCCCCGCTTGCGGGGGAGGTCGCCGCCGCGCAGCGGCGGCGGGTGGGGGTGTGTCTTTGAGTTTGCGCCAAGAGGCCCCCACCCTACCCTCCCCCGCGAGGGAGGGATTCAACCGGGGATTCACGCCTCCGTCTGCTCCACGAACAGCGTGGCGCCGTCCGCGCGCGCGATCTTGACGCGGCTGCCGGCCGGGCTGTCGGGGCCGGTGACGCGCCAGACGGTATCGTCGATGCGCACCGTGCCGGCGCCGCCGACGATCGGCTTGTCGAGCGTGAAGACGCGGCCGACGAAGGCCTGGGCGCGGCGATTGAGGAACGGCTGATCGCTGTCCTCCTTCACCCGCCGCCCGAGCTTCCACCACAGCACCAGCGAGATCACCGAGAGGATCGCGAAGGCGACGCCCTGCGCCTGCCAGCTCCAGTCGATCGCGAACGAGATGACGCCGACCAGGACCGCCGAGAGGCCGAGCCACAGCATGAACGATCCCGGCGCCAACAGCTCGACGGCGAGCAGGATGCCCCCGAGGATGATCCAGCTCCAGGCGCCGAGCGAAACGACGAGCGCGAGCATGGGCGGGCTCCGTCAGGCCGACGCGGGCGCGCCCGCCGGCGGGCCGGTCGGCCGCCGCGCCGGCGCGCGGCCGTCGCTGCCGAACGTTTCCCTGGCGATCTCGGCGATGCCGCCGAGCGAGGCGAGCACGCTGGTCGCCTCGATCGGCAGCATCAGGATCTTCTGATTCGGCGCCTCGGCCAATTGCCCGAGCGCCTTCAAGTATTGCTGGGCGACGAAGTAGTTGAGCGCCGCGACGTCGCCGCGCGCCACCGCCTGGCTCACCATCTCGGTCGCCTTGGCCTCGGCCTGCGCCAGGCGCTCGCGCGCCTCGGCGTCGCGGAACGCCGCCTCGCGCCGGCCCTCGGCCTCGAGAATCTGCGCCTGTTTCTGGCCCTCGGCGCGCAGGATCGCCGACTGGCGCTGGCCCTCGGCGGTGAGAATCTCGGCGCGCTTCTCGCGCTCCGCCTTCATCTGCCGGCCCATCGCCTCGACCAGATTCGCGGGCGGGACGATGTCCTTGATCTCGATGCGGTTGACCTTGACGCCCCACGGCGACACCGCGGCGTCGACCACGCGCAGCAGGCGCTCGTTGATCTCGTCGCGATGGGACAGCATCTGGTCGAGGTCCATCGATCCCATCACCGAGCGGATATTCGTCATCGTCAGCTTGATGATCGCCTGATCGAGCGCGGTGATCTCGTAGCTCGCCTTGGCGGCGTCGAACACCTGATAGAACGCCACCCCGTCGACCGTGACGGTGGCGTTGTCCTTCGAGATCACGTCCTGCTCGGGAACGTCGATCACCTGCTCCATCACGTTCATCCTGCGGCCGATGCGATCGAAGTAGGGCACGATCAGGTTGAGGCCGGGCGTGAGCGTGCGGGTGTAGCGGCCGAACCGCTCGACCGTCCAATGGTAGCCCTGCGACACCGTCTTGACGCCGGCGAACAGGGTCAGCACGACCAGCAGCACGAGCACGATGACGAAAATGTTATAGCCGAAGAACATGGCGAATCCCCCTCGTGGCAGGAGGGCATTGTGGATGGCGCACGGGCGGGGGGCAACATCCCTTCCGATTTAGCGAACAACTCCCCCCAGGCTCAAATCCAGCCGCTCAGCTCCCGCGTCGCGAGATGGCGGATGACCGCCATGCCGGCCTCGCCGTCGTTGAGGCAGGGCAGCGCGGCGAAATTCTCGCCCCCGTGCCGGCGGAAAATCTCGGCGTTCTCGACCGCGATCTCCTCGAGCGTCTCCAGGCAGTCGGCCGCGAACCCCGGCATGACCACGGCGAGATTCCTGACCCCGCGCTGCGCGAGCGCCTGCACGGTCGCGTCGGTATAGGGCTTGAGCCATTCGGCCGAGCCGAACCGCGACTGGAAGCTCAGCATGAAACCGCTCTCGTCGAGACCGAGCCGCTCGCGCACGAGCCGGGCGGTCTTCACGCAATGGCAATGGTAGGGATCGCCCTTGTGCAGATAGTCCTCCGGCACGCCGTGAAACGACGCAAGGATGACGTCCGGCTTGAACGAGAGCTTTGCGAGCGCCGCGTCGATCGAGGACGCCACGGCATCGACGTACATCGGGTCGTCGTGATAGGGCGGCATGACGCGGATCGCCGGCTGCCAGCGCATGGCCATCAGCGCCGCGAACGCCTTGTCGCAGACGGTCGCGGTCGTCGCCGCCGAATATTGCGGATAGAGCGGCATGATGAGAATCCGCTCGCAGCCCTGCGCCTTGAGCGCGTCGAGGCGCGCGGGGATCGACGGGTTGCCGTAGCGCATCGCCCAGTCGACGGCGATGCGTGCATCGAGCGCGTCCAGCATGGCGCCGAGCTTTTGCGCCTGCGAGCGGGTGATGGTCTTGAGCGGGGACTCGTTGCGCTCGCGGTTCCAGATGCGCTCGTAGTCGCGGCCCCGGCGCCGCGGCCGCACCGTGAGGATGATCAGGTTGAGCACCAGCCACCACTTGAGCCGGTTCTCCTCGATCACCCGGCGGTCGGAGAGGAACTCCTTGAGATAGCGCCGCATCGACCGGTAGTCGGTCGCATCCGGCGTGCCCAGGTTCACCAGCAGCACGCCGATGCGCCCGGCCGCGACCGGCGGGTGCTCGGCGGGGGCGTGCGGGGGCCGGGCCGACGGAATTTCCGCCTGGTTCATGCACTCTCCGCTCGGCATGGCCGCGGCAAAACGTGGCCGCGGCCGCGGCGCATGCTACGCCGCGGCGCGGAGAATGAAACGGGTGCGTGATGCCGCTTGCGCGTGCCGGCGAAGCCGCCGCCCGCGGTCAAAGTCTTCAGCTTACGGGCAGGGGCCGTTGTGAACCCACACGGCGTTGTCGTGCTCGGCGACGCACAGATTGGGATATGTCCGCTTCTGCTTCCAGAACGGATCGATCGCGCAGACCGGCTGCCAGATGAAAGGACAGAACACGCCCCCGATGCACTTGCCACGGTGCAGGATCGTGGCGTGCGCCGCGCGTGCCAGGCACGCGTTGGCGTACGTCATGCGCATGCCCGCCGGATTGAGCGCACAAACCGGCAAGAAGATTCGTGGGCAGATGGCGGCGTCCGCGGGCGTCGGCGCCCAGCTGAACCCGGAGACGACGATTGCGAACAAGGCAGCGAGCAGAATCTTCGAGCGAATTGCTGTCATGACATCCTCCCTCGACCGAAGCGGCAAACGTATCGCAACTCAAGGGGGATATAAAGAGACATGCCGCACACTTATTGCTGGGGCATGATCTTTTCCGAAAACCGGTATCCACCCCGGATCAAGTCCGGGGCAGGCTTTTTCGGGATCATGCCCTATCCGTAACTGCGCTCGTCCGCGATCGCCTTGCCGTCGTTCGGCAGGCTGCCGGGCGGCACCAGCTTCACCCGCCCCTTGAGCTTGGTGACCGACTGCAGGCTCGCGCCGACCGCCTCGGCGAGGCCTTCGGACGCCGCCGCGCACTCGGCGGCGAGCGTCATCACGTCCTGCTCGGCCTCGCGGCTCACCGACAGGCGCACGCGACCAAGCTCGGGATGGCGCTTCGCCACCTCGGCGACATGGGCCGGGTGCACAAACATGCCCTTGACCTTGGTGGTCTGGTCGGCGCGGCCCATCCAGCCCTTGATGCGCAGGTTGGTGCGCCCGCACGGCGACGGCCCGGCGAGCACGGCCGACAGGTCGCCGGTCGCGAGCCGGATCATCGGATAATCGGGATTGAACGAGGTGACCACGACCTCGCCGACCTCGCCGTCGGCGACCGGATCGCCGGTGCCCGGCCGCACGATCTCGATGATGATCGTCTCGCTGGCGATCATGCCCTCAAGCGCCTCGCTCTCGTAGGCGATGACGCCGACCTCGGCGGTGGCGTAGGCCTGCAGCACGGCGACGCCGCGGCCGGCGAGCTCGCTGCGCAGCGAGGCCGGGAGCGCCGCGCCGGAGACGAGGCCGCGCTTGATCGACGAGGCGTCCTTGCCGGATTTTTGCGCGGTGTCGAGCAGGATCTTCAGATAGTCGGGTGTGCCGGTATAGGCCGACGGCTTGAGATGCGCGATCGCCTCGACCTGCTGCTCGGTGTTGCCGGTTCCGGCCGGGATCACTGCGCAGCCGAGCGCGTGCGCGCCGGCCTCGAGGATGTGGCCGCCCGGCGTGAGATGATACGAGAACGCGTTGTGCACGATGTCGCCGAGGCGAAGTCCCGCGGCATAGAGCGCCCGCGCCGTGCCCCACCAGTCGCTGCCGAACCCTTCCGGCTCGAAGATCGGGCCGGGCGACATCAGCAGGCGCTTGAGCTGGCCGGGCGGCTTGACCGCGAGGCCGCCGAACGGCGGGCTCGCCTTCTGCAGCCCCGGCAGGTCGGATTTGCGCAGCAGCGGCAGCTTTGCCAGCGCCGCCCGCGAGGTCACGGCCTTGGGGTCGATGCCCTCGAGCCGGGCCGCCCAGCCGGGCGCGCTCACGGCGTGCGCGATCGCGCCCGGCAGGCCGCCGAACAGCTCCTTCTCCCGCAGCGCGGGCTCGCGCGTCTCCAGCGCATCGTAGAACTTCGACATGACTATATCCTCGCGCCGTCGGGCGCCGTGAAGGCCGCGTCGACCAGGTTGCCGGTATTGCGCGTCGCGGCCGGCTCGAACACCAGGATCTCCGCCTCCTCGTCGGCGGCGGTGCGGTGCTCGACGCCGCGCGGGACCACGACGCCTTCGCCCGGCCCGAGATCGACGATGCGGTCGCGAAACTCCACGCGGAAGCGCCCCTTCCACACCAGGAAGAACTCGTCCTCCTGGTCGTGATGGTGCCACGGGAACGCACCCTGCACCTTCACGATCTTGACTTCCTGACCGTTGAGCGCGGCGACGACCTTGGGCCGCCAGTGCTCGGAGAACAGCGAGAATTTTTGCGCGAGATTGAATTTGTCGGGCATGGCG
>DASPZC010000057.1:0-2229 GCA_035636455.1 Xanthobacteraceae bacterium | reverse complement strand
GACCGCTGGCTGCTGATGCCGATCGAGCGCCGCACCGTCGCGCGCTGGGGCCTCGTCCTCGACACGGCGAGGAAATCATGAGCGGGGCCGCGCCGGCCGACGCCGGGCTCGGCCGCGAGAAATCCTCGCGCCTGCTGCTCGGCCGCGACGGGCGCAAGATCCTGATCGGCATCGTGCTGATCGTGCTCGTCGTGTTCGGCCAGAAACTTTACGGGATGGCGACGGCGTCTAGCCGGTTCGATCCGGCGCTCCGCGACGCCGCCGAGGCGCGCAACGTCATCGTGGTGCTCGACTTCATGCCCGACCGCTTCCACAACGAGCGCATCGCCGCCTACGGCACCTTCGCCGGCCGCGACGGCGCGCTCAACCGCTACCGGCTGCGCAGCGTCACCCCGGAGAACCTGCGGCAGCTCGCCGCCATTCCCTGGGTCGCGCGCATCGAGCCGATGCGGTGATGGGAATGCTACGAGAGAGCCGCAATCCCTTACGCTCAAGATGAATTCATCAGCGGCAGCCGCCATCAGCAGCCGCTGGTCCATACCCATCTGCGCCTCACGCCCCGGCGGCGAGACGGGTCGGGCGCTTGTTGGCGAGCGGCAGCACCACCGGCTCGTTGGTCTCCGCCGACAGATCGGCCGCCATGTAAAGCTCCATCACCTGCCGAGCCTCTTCCGGCTTGACCAGGACCGGACGGTCGAGCGCGACCGCCTCGACGAAATGCACGGTCTCGCTCGCCATCGGTCCGGCAAAAACGTGGCCGACCGGCTCGCCCGGCATGCTCGACATCGGGAACAATGCGCCGTCCTTCATGCTGCGCAGCATCACGTCGCGATGGGTGTCGTCGACCAGCAGCGCGCCCTCGGTTCCCACCACCTCGATCCAGGTCTGGGAAAAGTTCGGATAGCCGGGCGGCAGGCTCCAGCCGCCGCCGACCACGAACGAGAGCCCGCTGTCGAGCGTGACCATGGCCCACTGCAGGTCGGGCACGTCGCCGCCGCTTATCTCGCGCATCGCGCCGTAATTCTGCTGCGAATAGACCCGCACCGGTTTCGCCGGCTGCAGGCACCACAGCACGAAATCGATGTCGTGGGTGGATTCCATCGCGGCGGGCGACAGCTTGACCCGGCCACTGATCTTCTTGCCGAGCCCGCGGGTGATGTGGCGGCTGACCAGCACGCTGACCGGCTTGCCGATCGTGCCGTCGCCGATGGCTTTCTTGACATAGGCGAATTTCGGATTGAAGCGCTGCGAATAGCCGATGGTGAATTTGAGACCCGCGGAACGCGCGAGCGCGATCAGCTCGTCGGCCTCGGAGAGCTCGATCGCGATCGGCTTTTCGAGAAACACATGCTTGCCGGCGATGAGGCAATCGCGCGCGATGGGGAAATGCGTGGTCTCCGGCGTAGCGCTGATGAACACCGCCGCGATCTCGTCGTTGTCGAGGAGTTTGCGATAATCCGCGACCGCGGTTTTCGCCCGCGCCGAGGCCGCGACCTCTTTCAGGCGCTCCGGGCGCGTCTCGGCGATATGCAGCGCTTTTACCAGCGGATGCGCCGCGCAGGCCTCGGCGCGAATGCCGCCGCACCAGCCGGTTCCGATGATGGCGAATTCGATCGGCTCCATGGACGCTCCTGTTTGATCGCCTACCGCGGAATGGTCCGGCCGCGTTGGTGCGAGCCGGCGGCGCAGCATGTTGGACCGCCATCCTTGAATCAAGTGGCTTCACCGGAACGCGCAGTCGGCATCACGGCAGGCGTTCGACGGCGGGCGGCGCCCAGCGGCCCTCCAGCACCGAGCGCCTCGGCGCGTAGAGCCGCATCGTGAGATTGAACGGGCCGGCGGGGGCGGGGAGCCAGTTCGTTTGCCGCTCCGGGGCGGGCGATCGGGCCTGGATGCGGATTTCCAGCGAGCCGTCCGGCTCGTAGCGCAGCCTGTCGCGGTCTCCGAGCGCGTACCGGTCGATCGCATTGCGGGCCGGATAGCCGTCGGGATCATAGAGGGTGATCGACCAGAACGCGTCGACCGGCGGCAGCTCGCCCGGCTTGAAGCGGATCACATAGCTGTTGGCGCCGTCGAGCGCCTGGTTGTCGCTGTCGGCAGAGGTGCTCGGATAGACGGCGTCCTCCGGCAAATTGGCGCCGAGGCCGTCGGCCGCGACCACGGCGCGGCGCAAATAGGCGCCGCCGTAGACGCCGATGAAGTCGGTGCTGATCCGCCAGCCGTTGACGC
>DASPZC010000056.1:0-10902 GCA_035636455.1 Xanthobacteraceae bacterium | reverse complement strand
ACGCCGTGCTTCTTCTCGAACAGGTCCTTGTACTCGCCGCGCAGCGCCATGACGTTCGTCATGTCGACCTCATTGAAGGTCGTGAGCATGGCGGCGGTGTTCTGCGCGTCCTTGAGCCGGCGCGCGATCGTCTGGCGCAGCCGCGACAGGCGCACGCGCTCCTCGCGCGCGGCGTCGTCGGGTGGCGATGGGGCGCGCACCTGCAGCGGCGCGGCCGGCTGCGGGACCGGCACCGGCGCCGCGGCGGCGCGCTCGATCGCCTCGATCATGTCGCCCTTGGTGACGCGGCCGTCGCGGCCGCTGCCCGGAACGGTCGAGGGCTCGACGCCGTGCTCGGCCGCGAGCTTGCGCACCGACGGCGCGAGCGGCGGCACCTCGGCCGGCGGCGCCTTGGGGGCGGCGGGCGGCGGCGCGGGCTTTGCCGGAGGCTGCGCGGCTTTCGCGCTGCGCGCCGGGGCCGGCGCTGCGGCAGGCTTCCCGGGTGCGGCGCCGGCGCCTTCCTTGATCTGGCCGAGCAGCGCGCCGGGCGCGACCGTGTCGCCGTCCTTGGCCAGGATCTCGGCCAGCACGCCGGCGGCCGGCGCCGGCACCTCGATTGTCACCTTGTCGGTCTCCAGCTCGACCAGCGGCTCGTCCACCACCACCGCCTCGCCGGCCTTCTTGAACCAGCGCCCGATCGTCGCCTCGGTGACGGATTCGCCCAGCGTCGGAACGCGGATGTCAGCCATGTCGCACCCCTTGTCCCGCCCAGAGCGGGACGACTTTTCGTCGAATCGTCATCCCGCGCTCTACCTTATTGTTGGAGCATGATCTTTTCCGAAAACCGGTATCCACCCCGGATCAAGTCCGGGGCAGGCTTTTTCGGGATCATGCTCTAGTCGAGCGCCTCGGCGAGCAGTTGCTTGAGCTGGGCGAGATGCTTCGACATCAGGCCGGTGGCGGTCGCGGCGGCGGCCGGCCGGCCGGCATAGCGCACGCGCCGGTGCTTCGCGCCGATCTGATTGAGCACCCATTCGAGGAACGTGTCGACGAAGAACCACGCGCCCATGTTGCGCGGCTCCTCCTGGCACCACACGATCTCCGCCTGCTTGAAGCGCGAGAGCTCCAGCACCAGCGCCTTGGTGGGGAACGGATGGAGCTGCTCGACGCGCATCAGGTAGATGTCGTCGACGCCGCGCTTCTCGCGTTCCTCGTAGAGGTCGAAATAGACCTTGCCGGAGCACAGCACCACGCGGCGGATGCGGTCGTCGGGCACGAGCTTGATCTTCTCGCCGTGCAGCAGCTGCGCGTCGTCCCACAGCACGCGGTGGAACGAGGCGGCCGCCGCCATCTCGTCGAGCCGCGACACCGCCCGCTTGTGGCGCAGCAGCGATTTCGGCGTCATCAGGATCAGCGGCTTGCGGATCTCGCGCTTGAGCTGGCGGCGCAGGATGTGAAAATAGTTCGCCGGCGTCGTGCAGTTGGCGACCTGCATGTTGTCCTCGGCGCACATCTGCAGGAAGCGCTCGAGCCGCGCCGAGGAGTGCTCCGGCCCCTGGCCCTCGTAGCCGTGCGGCAGCAGGCAGACGAGGCCCGACATGCGCAGCCATTTGCGCTCGCCGGACGAAACGAACTGATCGAACACCACCTGGGCGCCGTTGGCGAAGTCGCCGAACTGCGCCTCCCACATGGTCAGCGCGTTGGGCTCGGCGAGCGAATAGCCGTACTCGAAGCCGAGGACGGCCTCCTCCGACAGCATCGAGTTGATCACCTCGTAGCGCGCCTGGCGCTCGCCGACGTGGTTGAACGGAATGTGGCGGTTCTCGTTCTCCTGGTCGATCAGCACCGAATGGCGCTGCGAGAAGGTGCCGCGCTCGCTGTCCTGGCCGGACAGGCGAACCGGGACGCCCTCGAGCAGCAGCGAGCAGATGGCGAGCGCCTCGCCGGTCGACCAGTCGATGCCCTCGCCGGTTTCGATCGACTTGCGGCGATTGTCGAGGAAGCGCTGGATCGTGCGGTGGGCATGGAAGCCCGCCGGCACGGTTGTGATGCTGCGCCCGATCGCCTTGAGGGTCGCCACGTCGACCCCGGTGACGCCGCGCCGCGGATCGTCGCCCTCGTGCGCGATCTTGTAGCCGGTCCAGCGGCCGTCGAGCCAATCGGCGTTGTTGGGCCGGTAGCCCTGGCTCGCCTCCAGCTCGACGTCGAGCCGGGCGCGCCAATCGGCCTGCATCTTCTCGACCTCGCCGGCGCCGACGATGCCTTCGGCGGCGAGCTTCTTGCCATAGATCTCGAGCGCGGTCGGATGCGCGTTGATCGCCTTGTACATCAGCGGCTGGGTGAAGGCGGGCTCGTCGCCTTCGTTGTGGCCGTGCCGCCGGTAGCAGAACATGTCGATCACCACCGGCTTCTGGAACTTCTGCCGGAACTCGGTCGCGATCTTGGCGGCGAACACCACCGCCTCCGGGTCGTCGCCGTTCGCGTGGAAGATCGGCGCCTCGATCATCTTGGCGACGTCGGACGGATAGGGCGACGAGCGCGCGAAACGCGGATAGGTGGTGAAGCCGATCTGGTTGTTGATGATGAAGTGCACCGAGCCGCCGGTGCGGTGGCCGCGCAGGCCGGACAGCCCGAAGCACTCGGCGATCACGCCCTGGCCGGCGAATGCCGCGTCGCCCGAGAGCAGCAGCGGCATCACCATGGTGCGGTCCTCGGGCGTGGCGCCGTGCTGGTCCTGCTTGGCGCGCACCTTGCCGAGCGCGACCGGATTGACGATCTCGAGATGCGACGGGTTGGCGGTGAGCGAGAGGTGGACCGTGTTGCCGTCGAACTCGCGGTCGGACGAGGCGCCGAGGTGATACTTGACGTCGCCCGAACCCTCGACCTCGTCGGGTTTCCACGAGCCGCCCTTGAACTCGTTGAAGATCGCCCGATGCGGCTTCGCCATCACCTGCGAGAGCACGTTGAGCCGGCCGCGATGGGCCATGCCGATGACGATCTCCTTCACGCCGAGCGCGCCGCCGCGCTTGATGATCTGCTCGAGCGCCGGGATCATCGATTCCCCGCCGTCGAGGCCGAAGCGCTTGGTGCCGGTGAAGCGCAGGTCGCAGAATTTCTCGAACCCCTCGGCCTCGACCAGCTTGTTGAGGATCGCCCGCTTGCCCTCGCGGGTGAACGTGATCTCCTTGTCGGGCCCCTCGATGCGCTCCTGGATCCAGCTCTTCTGCGCCGGATCGGAAATGTGCATGAACTCGACGCCGAGCGTCTGGCAGTAGGTGCGCTGCAGGATCGCGCAGATCTCGTTGAGCGTGCCGAACTCGAGGCCGAGCACGCGGTCGAGGAAGATCTTGCGGTCGTAGTCCGCGTCGGTGAAGCCGTAGGCGCGCGGGTCGAGTTCCTCGCGATCTCTCTCGGGCTCGAGACCGAGCGGGTCGAGATCGGCGTGAAAGTGGCCGCGGATGCGGTAGGCGCGGATCAGCATCAGGGCGCGCACGGAGTCGCGTGTCGCCTGCTGCACCTGCGTGGCCGTGATTTCGGCGCCCTTGGCCTGGGCCTTGCCCCTGATGCGGTCGGAGAGCGTCTTGTCGACCTCGTCCCAGTCGCCGTCGAGGGCGGCGGTGAGCTCGTCGCGCGGGCGCGGCGGCCAGTCGGGCCGCTGCCAAGATGGGCCTGACTTGGGGCCGGACTTGGCGGCGAGGTCGGCGGAGCCGTCCCGCAGTCCCTCGAAGAAGGCCTGCCACTCGCGATCGACCGAACTCGGATCGGCGGCGTAGCGCTGATGGAGGTCGTCGATATAGGCCGCGTTGGCGCCGTAGAGAAACGACGTGCGGGCGAAAGCTGCGTTCGCGTCCTGGCGAGACATGTGCCGCATCCCATGGGTCGAGGCCGGCGGCGCGCCGGCCTCGAGCCCTGAAAGGCCCGGTCCCGGCAGGCCGGCCCCCTTATTATCCTATTTAGTGCCTGTGGGTGGTGCCGAAAGGTGCAAGCGCTGAATCAGCTTTTCAGTGCTTCGACCAGCGTCTTGCCGATGCGCGCCGGCGAGGGCGACACGCGGATGCCGGCGGACTCCATGGCGGCGATCTTCGATTCGGCGTCGCCCTTGCCGCCGGAGATGATGGCGCCGGCGTGACCCATGCGCCGCCCCGGCGGCGCGGTGCGGCCGGCGATGAACCCGACCATCGGCTTCTTGCGCCCGCGCCTGGCCTCGCGCTTGAGGAACTCGGCCGCATCCTCCTCGGCGGCGCCGCCGATCTCGCCGATCATCACGATCGCCTCGGTCGCCGCGTCGGCGAGAAACATTTCCAGCACGTCGATGAACTCGGTGCCCTTGACTGGATCGCCGCCGATGCCGACCGCCGTCGTCTGGCCCAGCCCCTCGCGGGTCGTCTGGTACACCGCCTCGTAGGTCAGGGTCCCCGAGCGCGAGACGATGCCGACCTTGCCGGGCTTGAAGATGTTGCCCGGCATGATGCCGATCTTGCATTCGCCGGCCGTCATGACGCCCGGGCAGTTGGGCCCGATCAGGCGCGAGGCGGAGCCGGCCAGCGCCCGCTTCACCCGCACCATGTCGACGACCGGAATGCCCTCGGTGATGCACACGATGAGCGGGATCTCGGCGTCGATCGCCTCGCAGATCGCGTCCGCCGCGCCGGCCGGCGGCACGTAGACCACGCTGGCGTCGCACCCGGTCTTCGCACGCGCCTCCGCGACCGTCTCGAACACCGGCAGGCCGAGATGCATCGTGCCGCCTTTGCCGGGCGACGTGCCTCCGACCATTTGGGTGCCGTAGGCGATCGCCGCCTCGGAATGGAAGGTGCCGTTCTTGCCGGTGAAGCCCTGGCAGATGACCTTGGTGTTGCGGTCGATGAGAATGGCCATTGCTTATTGTCCGGGACCTAATTCGTGAAGGACCGTCAAATAGATGCCGGGCGCGTTGGCCGGCGTTGCATCCGTGAGAAGGAGCGTCACGTCGTCTGATCCCCAACGCTCTCGCCACGTCGTCTCGCGCCACCGGCCATTCTCGGTGATCGCCTCGCGCGAGGGTGGTCCGAGGCCCATCGCCTTGATCAGGTCCTGCTTCACGTCTTCACCGCGCGCGTCGGGGGCGCCGATGGCGCATGCGGCGACTTCGCCCTTGGGCCCGCGCGCCTCGCTGGCGACAAGTTCGTACGGGCCGCTCTTGAGCGGGACGAGCCAGGATTTCGAGTGCGCGAACTGGCCATTCTGCCGTGGCGTGCCCACGTCGTTGCGGACGGGAAGTTTCAGCTTTGTCGCATTCGCATCGAGTCGCGAAAAATCCGGCAACTCCAAAGTGCAGAAGAATCGGAAGGAATTGACGAGGGCGGCGCTGCGTTCGTCGGCGCTTGCGCTTCCTGCAAGAAGCGCCATGGCACACGTGAGCATCGCCCGGCGCATCATCTTCATGCAGCCTTTCCAACGGCCTTGACGATCTTCTGGGCGGCGTCGTCGAGATCGTCGGCGGACACGACGTTGAGGCCGGACCGGGCGACGATCTGCTTGCCGAGATCGACGTTGGTGCCCTCGAGCCGCACCACCAGCGGCACTTGCAGTCCGACGTCCTTCACGGCGGCGACGACGCCCTCGGCGATCACGTCGCAGCGCATGATGCCGCCGAAGATATTGACCAGGATGCCTTTGACGTTGGGGTCGGCGGTGATGATCTTGAACGCCGCCGCCACCTTCTCCTTGCTGGCGCCGCCGCCGACGTCGAGGAAGTTCGCGGGCGACGCGCCGTACAGCTTGATGATGTCCATGGTCGCCATGGCGAGGCCGGCGCCGTTGACCATGCAGCCGATCGTGCCGTCGAGCGCGATGTAGTTGAGGTCGTATTTCGACGCCTCGATCTCCTTGTCGTCCTCCTCGGTCAGGTCGCGCAGCGCCGCCACGTCGGCGTGGCGGTAGAGCGCGTTGTCGTCGAAGGCGACCTTGGCGTCGAGGCAGATCAGCTGGCCGGCCTTGGTGACGACCAGCGGATTGATCTCCAAGAGGCTCATGTCCTTGGCGACGAAGGCCTCGTAGAGTTTCGGCAGCAGCGCGCCGGCCTGTTTGGCAAGGTCGCCCGAGAGGCCGAGCACCTGGGCGGCGCGGCGTGCGTGGTGCGTCATCAACCCGGTCGCCGGGTCGACCGAGAAGGTGAGGATTTTCTCCGGATGGGTGCGCGCCACCTCCTCGATGTCCATGCCGCCTTCGGTCGACACGACGAAGGCGACGCGCGAGGTCGCGCGGTCGACCAGCGCCGAGAGATAGAACTCGCGCTCGATCGCCGAGCCCTCCTCGACATAAAGGCGGGTAACGGTTTTCCCGTGCGGGCCGGTCTGATGGGTGACGAGCGTCAAGCCGATCAGGCGCTGGGCTTCGCGCCGCACGTCCTCGACCGACTTCACCACCTTGACGCCGCCGGCCTTGCCGCGACCGCCCGCGTGGATTTGCGCCTTGACCACCCACACCGGCCCGCCGAGGTCGCGGGCGCCTTTGACGGCATCCTCGACCGTGAGGGCGGGAACGCCGCGCGGCACCGGCACGCCGAACTCGCGCAGCACCGCCTTCGCCTGATACTCGTGGATGTTCATCGGGTTTTCCCGGGCTGCGGGCGCGGCGCAGCGGCCTACCGGCCGAGGTCGGGCGCGATCTTGCGGCAGGCGTCGACCAGGGTCTGCACCGCCGTGACCGACTTGTCGAACATCTCGCGTTCCGCCGAGTTGAGCTCGATCTCGACCACGCGCTCGACGCCCTTGGCGCCGATCACCACCGGAACGCCCACGTAGAGATCGCGCACGCCGTACTCGCCGTTGAGATGCGCGGCGGCCGGCAGCACCCGCTTCTTGTCGCGCAGATAGGTCTCGGCCATGGCGACGGCGGAAGCCGCCGGCGCGTAGTAGGCCGAGCCGCTCTTGAGCAGGTTGACGATCTCGGCGCCGCCGTCGCGCGTGCGCTGGACGATGGCGTCGAGGCGCGCCTGCGAGGTCCAGCGCATCTTGATGAGGTCGGGGAGCGGAATGCCGGCGACCGCCGAGTAGCGCACCAACGGCACCATGCTGTCGCCGTGTCCGCCGAGCACGAAGGCGGTCACGTCCTCGACCGACACGTTGAACTCGTCGGCGAGGAAATAGCGAAAGCGCGAGGAATCGAGCACGCCGGCCATGCCGACCACCATGGTCTTGGGCAGGCCGCAGGCCTTCTGCAGCGCCCACACCATGGCGTCGAGCGGATTGGTGATGCAGATCACGAACGCGTCGGGCGCGTATTTGCGGATGCCCGAGCCGACCTGCTCCATCACCTTGAGATTGATGCCGAGCAGGTCGTCGCGGCTCATGCCCGGCTTGCGCGGCACCCCGGCGGTGACGATGCACACGTCGGCGCCCTGGATCGTGTCGTAGGAATTGGTGCCGGCGAATTTCGCGTCGAACCCGTCGACCGGCGAGGATTGCACGAGATCGAGCGCCTTGCCCTGGGGGATGCCCTCGGCGATGTCGAACAGCACGACGTCGCCAAGTTCCTTGAGGCCGATGAGGTGGGCCAAGGTGCCGCCGATCTGGCCGGCGCCGATCAAAGCGAGCTTGTGTCGCGCCATTGGACATCCTTCGATGAAACGCCGGGCCGGGCCAGCACGGCCGCCGGCTGATTAGCCGGTTCCGGTTACCCGTTCAAGCCGCCGCGCGGCAGCTCGCGCCGCCGCGGCTGCGCGGCGAGATCAGGTTTCGACCAGTCCCTCGGTCGAGCCGGTCGCGGTCGAATCCTTGCCGTGCGGGAGCGCAAGATAGGAGCGCGAGCCCATCTCGATCAGGCGCGAGGCGGTGCGCTTGAATTCCTGCGCCTCGAAGCCGTCGCTTGCCCGGTAGAGCGCCGGCGGCTCGGCGTCGGCCGAAGCGACGAGCTTCACCGCGTTGTCGTAAAGCGTGTCGATGAGCGCGATGAAGCGTTTGGCTTCGTTGCGCTCCGGGGAGTCCATGACCGGGATGCGATCGAGCACGATGGTGTGGAACTCGCGCGCGATCTTCAGATAGTCCTCAGCGCCCAACGGCTGCCGGCACAGATCCGCGAAGCTGAAGCGCGCGACGCCCATGGACGCGTGCGGCACGCGCACGACATGTCCCTTGACCGCCAGCTCGCGCGCCCCGCCGTCGTGCCCTGCGGTCATGCGCTGCCAGGCCGCATCGAGCGCGCCGTCCGCCGCCGCGTCGGCCGGCACGTGCCAGACCGGCGCATCGCCGAGCTTCTCCAGCCGGAAGTCGGTGCGCGCGTCGAGCCGCACCACGTCCATGCGCTCCTCGATCAGGGCGATGAACGGCAGGAACAGCGCGCGATTGAGCCCGTCGCGGTAGAGTTCGCCCGGCGCGACGTTCGAGGTCGCCACGACGACCACGCCCTCCTCGAACAGGCGGCGAAACAGCCGGCCGAGGATCATGGCATCGGCGATGTCGGTCACATGGAACTCGTCGAAGCACAGGAGCCAGGCCTGCGCGGAGAGCGCCGCCGCCACCGGCGCGATCGGATCGTCGCCCGCCTCCTCGCCGCGCGCGCGCCGCTGGCGCCAGGCATGCATGCGCTCGTGCACGTCGATCATGAACTCATGGAAATGGGCGCGGCGCTTGCGCACGACCGGGCTCGCCGCGAAGAACAGGTCCATCAGCATGGTCTTGCCGCGGCCGACTTCGCCGAAAATGTAGAGGCCCTTGAGCGGCCCGGCCTTCTCGCGGCTCGCGAACATCCAGCCGAGCGACGACGATTTTCGCGCCAGCCGATGTTGCGCGACGCGCGCCTCGAGCTGCGCCAGCCTCCGCACGACGGCATCCTGCGCCGGGTCATGCTCGATCTCGTCCGCCGCCACGAGGGCGGCATAACGCTCGTTGGATGGTGCGGGGCATGAGGCGGGCTGAAGAGGGCTCTGAGCCGGACGCATAGCCGGCCTGCGCGCTCGCGCGCAAGGCCGCGCCGGCAGGCACGCGCGCGCTCGACTCGCTGCGGTAGTCGGACGATATCTTTGATATTGCTGGGGAAAATTGGCGGACCGGCGCGGCGCGCCAGCATTCCGGGCGGACGCGATCACAATGCGTTCACGAAAAGCGTGATGCCAAGCGAGCCTTTGTGAGTGGCATGTGTGCAGTGCAGCGCCTACGTTCGGCGCGTTCGCTGCAGCGCACAAGTTGCCGCGGACAAGGTAGAAAGTGAAGTCGGTGTCGGTCTAGGCCGAACCGCTCGCAATACAAAGGAGATTTTAACCATGTCTACCAAGATCAAGATGGCCCTTGCTGCCGCTCTCGTCTTGACCACGTCTTCGGCAGTGCTGGCGGCTCCCCGCCATTCGACCGGCGGGCAGGCCGCGATTAGCCAAGCCGAGCAGAACTGGTTCGATCGGGCGTCGCAGCCGGACACGAACGGCTTCTGAGCCGCATGCGAGGCCGGATCGGCCCGAAAAAAACCGCCGATTTGGCGTGAAGAGCAGCCGGCCCTAGGCCGGCTGCTTCGTCTTTCGCTCATTTTTCATGCAATTGCGCAAAGATGACTCGGAAAGGGCCCGCGTCAATTTGCCATAACGCCTTGCCGCAGTCTTGTTGCGGTGCAACATTACAGCGGTCCGCGGTTGGCGATTCGCATCGGCTCGCCGCCGGCGGGAGGAAGCTGCCGGGAGGGTTCGTGGCGACGGTTAGAGGATGATCCCGAAAAGTGGATACCGGTTTTCGGAGAAGATCATGCTCCATAGACGTCAGGAGACAAGCCCCATGAACGACCCCCTGATCGACGGCGGTGTGATCCGCAAGCTGTGGATCGGCGAAGCCGACATCTACCGCGACCACCTGCTGCGCCTCGACGGCGCGAGCCGCCGCAACCGCTTCGGCGGGGCGGTGTCGGACGAGTTCATCCGCGGCTATGTGGACATCTCGATCGGCCTCGAGGCGGTGATCCACGGCTTTTTCGTCGACGGCGCCATGCGCGGCGCGGCCGAGTTGCGCCCGCTCGCCGCCGGCGGCGAGGCCGAGGCGGCGTTTAGCATCGAGAGCGAGTGGCAGAGCCACGGAGTGGGCACGGCATTGCTGGAGCGGACCCTGCTCGCGGCCCGCAACCGGCAGATCAAGCTGTTGCACATGACCTGCCTCGCCGAGAACCGGCGCATGCAGCAGCTCGCGCTGAAATTCGACGCGGAGCTCAGCTTCGATTTCGGCAGCGTCGTGGGCGAGGTGGAAGCGCCGCATCCCACGCCGATGTCGATGATGCGCGAGTTCGTGGCCGACAGCACCGGATTTGCGACCGCCATGCTCGACGTTCAGTCGCGGCTGCTCAAGCCGGCGTAACGCCAACCGAATCACGATCCAAGTCAGCTTTTGACCTGCAATTGCCCGTCAAGATGCTGCATAACGGCTGGCCCGCGGCCCGGGATTTCCTTCACAGCTGGCGCTCGACCATCATCAATTTGATCTCGGCGATCGCCTTCGCCGGGTTGAGCCCCTTGGGGCACGCCTTCGAGCAATTCAGGATGGTGTGACAGCGATAGAGGCGGAACGGGTCCTCGAGATCGTCGAGGCGCTCGCCGGTCGTCTCGTCGCGGCTGTCGACGAGCCAGCGGCGCGCTTGCAGCAGCGCCGCCGGCCCGAGATAGCGGTCGCCGTTCCACCAATAGCTCGGGCAGCTGGTCGTGCAGCATGCGCACAGGATGCACTCGTAGAGCCCGTCGAGCTTGGCGCGGTCCTCGAGCGTCTGCCGCCATTCCTTCTCGGGCGCCGCCGTGTCGGTCTTGAGCCAAGGCTCGATCGACGCGTATTGGGCGTAGAACATCGTCAGGTCCGGAACGAGGTCCTTCACGACCGGCATGTGCGGCAACGGATAGACGCGCACCGTGCCCTTGATCTCGTCCATGCCGCGGGTGCAGGCGAGCCCGTTGGTGCCGTCGATATTCATCGAGCAGCT
>DASPZC010000055.1:0-2496 GCA_035636455.1 Xanthobacteraceae bacterium | reverse complement strand
CTTTCCGCAGCGCCGGATCGCTCCGATCCCGAAGCGATCGTCGCGCTGTTCACCACGTCCGGCACCACCAAGGGCCCGAAGCTCGTGATGCATCCGCAGCGATCGATCGCCTATCACGCGCGTGCGGTCGCCCGCGGCTTCGGGCTCGAGACGGCGGACAGCCGGGTGCTGGCCGCGATCCCGTTCTGCGGCGTGTTCGGCTTCGACCTCGTGCTCGGCGCATTGGCGGCGGGCGCTCCCGCGGTGATCATGGACACCTTCGAGGCGCGCGCCGCCGTCGAGCTCGTGGCCCGCCATCGGGTCAGCCATTTGTTCGGCAGCGACGAGATGGCTCGCCGCATGATGGAGCTCGCGCCGGGCCACGACCCGTTTCCTCGCCTGCAGCTGTTCGGTTACGCGGCGTTCCAGCCCGGCAGCGCCGAGCTGGGCAAGGCCGGCTGGGAGCGGCGCATCCCGTTGGTGGGTCTCTATGGATCGAGCGAGGCCCAGGCGCTGTTCGCGTTCCAGCCGCTCGCCTTGCCGCTCGAACAGAGGATCGAGCCCGGCGGGCGGCCGGTCGCGGGCGCCGACGCCGAGATTCGCATTCGCGACGTCGACAGCGGCGAGCTGGTCGAGATCGGCCGCAGCGGCGAGATCGAGATCCGGGCGCCGAGCCTGTTCGCCGGCTATTGCGACGATGCCGAGGCCACCGCGGCGGCGGTACGCCCCGACGGTTTCTTCCGCACCGGCGACATCGGCCGGCTGCGCGCGGACGGCAGCTTCGTGTTCGAGACGCGGCGCGGCGATGCCATCCGGCTCGGCGGTTTTCTGGTCAGCCCGGTCGAGATCGAGGACACTTTGAAGCGGATTCCCGCCGTGGCCGACGCCCAGGTCGTCGGCATCGAGCTCGACGGCCGGATGCGTTGCGCCGCCTTCGTCATCCCGGCCGAGGGCTCCGCTGCGAGCGAAGCCGAGATCGTCGCCGGCGCGGCGGCGATCATGGCGGCCTTCAAGGTGCCGGCGCGGGTGTGGTTCCTCGATGCCTTTCCGGTGACGCAGAGCGCGAACGGCACGAAAATCCAGCGCACCAAGCTGCGCGAGATGGCGATCGAACGCCTGCGCCCATCGCATGCGGCGTGATGGCGCAAGCGCCCCGCCCGCCATAGATTGGGGCCGAGACCAGGAGGCGCATCATGAGCAGTTCCGGGCAGATGGCGAAATCCCGCGAAACCCTGACCCCGCGGCCGATCGATCGCGGGGTCAGGATCGGCCACGTGCATCTCAAAGTCGCCGATCTCGAGCGGGCGCTGAAATTCTATTGCGGCGTGCTCGGCTTCGAGCTCACCCAGCGGCGACCCGGCGCCGCCTTCGTCTCGGCCGGCGGCTATCATCATCACATCGCGCTCAACACCTGGGAGAGTCTGGGCGGATCGCCGCCGCCGCCCGGGACCACCGGGCTCTATCATCTCGCGATCCTCTATCCGACGCGCGCCGCGCTGGCGGACGCGCTCTGCCGTCTCATTGCGGCCGGCATTCCGCTCGACGGCGCTTCCGACCATGGCGTGAGCGAGGCGCTCTATCTGCGCGATCCCGACCAGAACGGGGTCGAGCTCTATTGCGACCGGCCGCAGCAGCTTTGGCCGCGCACGCCGGACGGCAAGCTCGACATGATCACCCGCCGGCTCGATCTCGACGACCTGTTGCGTGAAGCGCCCGCCCAGCCGAGGGCGGAGGATCGCGCCGGCGGCGAGGTGCGCGACCTCTGAGACCGCTTCCAACGCCCCGCATCGAGGGATCTTGCCATGGCGCAAACCGAAGACGCCCGCACCGAGGCCGCAGCACCGGAGCCGCGCGGCGAGCTTTCCATCCGCACGCTGGCGATGCCGGCCGACACCAATCAGAACGGCGATATCTTCGGCGGCTGGGTGCTCGGCCAGATGGACGTCGCCGGCGGCATCTTCGCCTCGAAAATCGCAAGGCCGCTGCGTGACCATCGCGGTCGACGCCATGACGTTCCGCAAGCCGGTCTACGTCGGCGACGTGGTGTGCGTCTATGCCGGCCTGATCCGGACCGGCACAACCTCCATCACGGTGCGGGTCGAGGCCTGGGTCATCCGCGCAACCAGACCGACCGCATCCTGGTAACGCAAGGCAATTTCA
Organism: Xanthobacteraceae bacterium; assembly: GCA_035636455.1. Taxonomy (GTDB): domain Bacteria; phylum Pseudomonadota; class Alphaproteobacteria; order Rhizobiales; family Xanthobacteraceae; genus AP-16. The sequence goes on along the minus strand of DASPZC010000055.1, from coordinate 357 downwards.
CCTACGTCGCCATCGACGAGAAAGGCCGACCGCGGCACGTGAAAAGATGAGTTTGTCACAGCCGGCACGGCCGGGCGACGTATCGGTCGCCGAGAACCGCGGCCCGGCGGCTACGGCCATGAGGCCTCGGAACTTTTGGTCCGATCCTTGGGTTTATGGCAGGGGTGCTTCTCCGCCCCGCGCCGCCGACAAATGGCGAGAAGCATCAGGGAAGCATTGTCGATGAACAGCAATATTTCGACGGGCTACGCCGCGCGCACCGCGCCGCAGGGTGCGGCCGAACGGCACAGCCTCGATCGGCTCGCCGTCAACACCATCCGCACGCTGGCGATGGATGCGGTCGAGAAGGCGAAGTCC
>DASPZC010000054.1:0-2167 GCA_035636455.1 Xanthobacteraceae bacterium | reverse complement strand
CAACCCTTCCTCCAGCGCGCCGACCGCGATGTCGGCCTCGGTGTGGGTGTGGACCACGCACTCGACATCGGGGCGGGCGAGATAGATCGCGCCGTGGATCACGACGCCGGCATTGATCGGCTCGTATTCCGATGGTTCGATTAGGTGGCCGTCGGTAATGTCGACCTTCAAGAGGTTCGAAGCGGTGATCTCATCGAACATCAACCCCATCGGGTTGATCAGCATCTGGTCCGTGGTGCCCGGCACACGTGCCGAATTGTGGGTCAGCACCAGATCGTCCCAGCCGAAATGGGCGATCAGCCGATAGCACGCGGCCAAGTCGACGCGCACCGCCCATTCCTCGGGGCTGAGATGGCGCGGCCGCGCCGCCAATCGGGTTTCGATCGTGTCCATCCTGATACCCCCAATCTACTGCGATTGCCGCAAGCAACGGCTTGCGCACAGCGTGGCGGAGTTCGCCGCTCGCCGCAAGCGCCGGCGGTCGCATCTCAGCCCCGCGCGGCATGCGCCCGTGCGTCCTTCGAGACGCGGGCTGCGCCCGCTCCTTGTATCTCTCATTCATCGCGGCGCGGGCGTAGAGTTGGTGCTGCGGTGGCGGATGGGAGCCCTATCGCTCCTTGGGTCGACAAGCCCGCTCCTGAGCCTGGTGCCCCATCCGTTGGTTCCTTCAGCCCGAACAGTCGCCGGGGCCGCCAGGCGAGCCCGCATGCGCAAGGACGGGACATGGAGCACTTTGTCGGAATCGATGTATCGAAGGATCGGCTCGATGTACATCTGCGGCCGAGCGGCGAGAGCTTCGCCGTCGCGCGCGACGGCGAAGCGTTGGCGGGGCTGGTCGAGCGGTTGCGAACGCTGGCTCCCGCTCTGGTCGTGATGGAGGCCACCGGCGGATATGAGACCGTCGTGGCGAGTGCGATCGGCGCGGCCCATCTGCCGCTGGCCGTGGTCAACCCCCGCCAGATCCGCGATTTCGCCCGCGCCACCGGGAGGCTCGCCAAGACCGACCGGATCGATGCCGCGGCGATCGCGCATTTTGCCGAGGCGATCCGGCCGCCGGCCCGGCCGATCGCCGAGCCCGAGGCGCAGGCCTTGGGCGAGCTGGTGGCGCGTCGCCGCCAGGTCATCGAGATGATCGTCGCCGAAGGCAATCGCCGCCGTATGGCCCGCCAGCGCCGGGTCATCCGCGCCATCGAACGGCATCTGGCCTTGCTGCAGACCGAACTCTCCGAACTCGAGGACGACATCGACGGCGCGATCCGCAACAGCCCGGCCTGGCAGGCCGAGGCTGATCTCTTGACCAGCGTGCCCGGCATCGGCCCGGCAACCCGGCGCGTCCTGATCGCCGAACTGCCCGAACTCGGCCGCCTCACCCGCCGCAAGATCGCCGCCCTGGTCGGGGTCGCCCCGATCAACCGAGACAGCGGCACCCTGCGCGGCCGCCGCACCATCGCCGGCGGCCGCGCCACGGTCCGCGCCGCCCTCTTTATGGCCGCCCTCGTCGCCAGCCGGAAAAACCCGATCATCGCGCCGTACTACCGAAAGCTCCGCGCCGCCGGCAAAACCGGTAAACAGGCCCTCACCGCCTGTATGCGAAAGCTCCTCGTCATCCTCAACGCCATCCTGCGAGACCGCAAACCATGGCAACCCGCTTGACCTCACAGACAGTCGCTCAGGATGAGGTAAGCTTTTGATGGCATTAAGAAAGAACGTCATCCTGAGGAGCCCGCCCAGCGGGCGTCTCGAAGGACGCAGGGCGGCTATCCAGCTAATTAAACCACGCCGTCCTCGCGCAGGCGCTTGACCTCGTCCGGATCGACGCCGCACAACGCGGCGAGCACCTCGTGCGTATGCTCGCCGAGCAGCGGCGGCCGCGTCACGGTCACCGGCGATTCCGACAATTTGACCGGGCACCCGACGGTCTGATAGGTGCCGCGCGCCGGATAATCGACATCGACGATCATCTCGCGCGCCTTCAGATGCGGGTCGGCGAGAACTTCGCCGGTGTCCTGCACCGCGCCGCACGGAACGCCGGCCTCGCCCATCAGCCGCATCACCTCGTGCTTGGCGCGCTGTCCGGTCCATTCTTCGAGGATCGCGTTGAGCGAAGCGCGGTTCTCCCAGCGCGATGCCTCGGTGGCAAAGCGCGGATCCTCGGCCAGTTCGGCCC
>DASPZC010000053.1:0-4662 GCA_035636455.1 Xanthobacteraceae bacterium | reverse complement strand
CTGCCGGTGCCGCAGGGGGCAGCGCCGCCGCGGGTGCGGCACTGACCACGGTGATACCGGGCATGGCCGCCGGCGCTGACGCCGCCGGCTGCGCCATCGCCACCTGCTGCGGCTCGCTGCGCTCGGTCACCGCGGGCCGGTCCTGGGCCTTCGGTGCCGGCGCAGCGAAGCGCGCGCCGAACGGCGGCACGGGATCGGGGTCTCCGCTCGCCCCGGCGCCCGGCAATGACAGCTTGCCGACCGCGATGAGCGCGCCCACCGCCGCGATCGCCACCGCGAAGGCGAGACGGCCGAACATGCCGAGCGCGCCCGACCGCGGGCGCGGCCGCAGCGCCGGCCACGGATCCGGGACGGTGCCCGGATCGAGCGAGCGCGGGACGCGGAAGTTGTCGATGACGAGCTCCTGCTCGTCCGGGCTAGGTTCGCCTGCCGCGAGCGGCGGAGCGGCGTGCTCGCGTCCGCGCGTCGCCGGCGCCGTGTCATCGTCCTCGCCGAGCCGGTGCCGGCCCGCTCCGGCCGCGGAGATGCGGCGCGGCCCGTGGGCGGCATCGCGCACCCAGCGCGGCGCGTACGGCGAGGGATCGCTGGGATCATAGGTTCGATCCGTCGGGCTACTCATGGATCGTCTCCTGCGGGTGACATGACTCGATTGACTTTGCTGCTCGCAGCTTCTGCGCAAGGTCGCCCCGCGCCTCTTTGCGAAATGCCGGCAGCCGGCCGCGCCCGGCGCGTGCGTGCACGCGTCGACCGCCATCCGCTGTTTTGCTGATCGTACGTTTGCTGGAATGTGCCGTTCCGTCCGCGGTCACGCGCGGCGGAATAGAAGCACTTGTCATGAAAGTCGCAGCAACGATATTCGAACGCCTGCCCTGGCGGGCAAGTCGCCGCCGACTTCCAACCATCACTCCCCCTCACGCGCCGGTCGTTACGCCGCTACACACACACACTGCGAAACCGGCTCACCTGCCTTCGTCCTCGTCGGACTGGATTCACCTCGAAATGAAAAGAGCCGCCTGTCGGGAACCAATGCACCATGGAATCTGAGTATGTCATCAATGAGGCTTGGCGCAGCGTTTCGCCGGCGCCCATGCAATATTTCAATGGCCGATCGAGGCTAGAGCGCAGAAGACCAAGCGGTGAATACTCGACGCTGTTCGCATCGAACACTTGGGATTAACCAACAATTAACGAACAATTCCTCCAGGCCGGACAATGTCGTCCACGAAACCGCGCGGATCTTGGACCTTATCGTGGCGAGCCGAAGGCAGCGCCCGCTTCTCACGGTGCCGCGCCGAGGCGCTTGAGCCCGTTGACCGCGTCCGCGAGTCCGGGCCGCAATTCGAGCGCCTTGCGGAAATCGGCGATCGCCTTGTCGCGATGGCCCTTGGCCAGGTGCGCGTGCCCGCGATTGTTGTAGGAGAGGGCGTCGGTGGGATCGAGGCGGATCGCCTGGTCGTAGTCGGCGATCCCCTGGTCGTCGTCGTATTTCATCAGCCAGATGAGCGCGCGGTTGCGCCAGCCGCGCGCGTCGCCGGGCATCAGCCGGATCACCTCGCTGTAATCGACGATCGCGCGGTCGAACTTCTTCATGTCGCGAAAGACGTTGCCGCGCCGCAGATAGATCATCGGGTCCTTGGGGGCGAGCGCGACCGCCCGGTCGTAATCTGCCGCGGCGCGGGCGAGGTCGCGCCTGGCGTGAAAGGCAAAGCCGCGGTTGTCATAGGCAAGCGCGAAGTTCGCATCGAGGCGGATCGCCGTGCCGAAATCGGCGATGGCGCGATCGAGATCGCCCTTGCGCCGCCAGGCATCGCCGCGATTGTTGTAGGCGAGGGCGAATTTCGGGTCGAGACGGATCGCCTCGTCGTAGTCCGCCAGCGCCCGGTCGATCTCGCCCTTGAATGCGAACGCCCGGGCGCGATTGTTGTAGGAGCATGCATAGGCGGGATCGAGGCGGATCGCCTGGTCGAGATCGGCGATGGCGCCGTCGTAGTCCTGCTTTTCGGTAAGCGCGTGGCCGCGGTTGCAGAACGCGGCGGCAAGGCGGCGTCCGCCTTCGCTTCCCGCCGCGATCACGGCCGAGCAGCCGGCATGGCGCTCCTCGGGCGAGCTGGCAGGCCCCACGCAGGTCTGCCAGCTCTGGTCCGCCTGCGCGGCCGCCGGCAGCGCCGCCGCCAGCGCGAGCAGTCCGGCGAGGAGGCCGGCGCGGACGGCGGACAGAACGACGGATGGAAGCCGCATGCTGATTCCCATGGCCGCGCGACCGCGCGTGCGGCCACTTGTTGCCCGTTTAGTCGATCTGATGCGCGTCGCGGTTCAAGTCGCGGAATTCACGGCACGTGGCGTCGTTGCCGGATCATCCGCCCGCCCGCAATCTCCGCGCGCGTTTGTGCGGCGTCTGCGTCGTTTGCTGATCGTGGGCCGCGCTCGCCGCCTGCTTGACCGGCGCGATGCGCCGCCGCATGTTCGCGCCGATCCGAAATTGCGCTGAGAGGCAGCCGCCATGACCTTCCGCATCGCCGTCGTCCAGCCGATCTCGCATCCACCCGGCGAGGACGAGGCCAACGTCGCCGACGCGGTGCGCTACGTCGAAAGCGCGGCGGCGCAAGGCGCCGACTTCGTCTGCTTTCCCGAGACCTACCCGGGGCCGTGGCGCATCGCGGCGCTGTACGATCCGACGCCGGCGATCGCCGAAGCGGCGGTCAAGCATGGCGTGCATGTGGTGTACGGCACGATCGAGCCGATCGATCGCACGGCCGAGACCGCCTACAACCTGATTTGCATGGCCTATCCGGACGGCCGCGCGCCGGCGCGCTATCGCCGCACCCATCCCAACGGTCCGTGGATCTACACCGGCGGGCCGTGGTGGGAATTCCAATACGTGCCGGGCGACGAGTTCCCGGTATTCGAGACCAATTTCGGCAGGGTCGGGCTCGCCATGTGCAGCGAGGTCTACGTGCCGGAGGTGGCGCGCGCGCTGGCGCTGCGCGGTGCCGAGCTGATCTTCATGCCGGCCGGCACGGAGAAGCGCCGCCTGTGGGCGAGCTGGCGCACGCTGATCTGGGCGCGCGCCATCGAGAACTTGGCGCTCGTGGTGACCACGCAGAACCTGTTCGGCCATTCCGAGCGCGGGCTCGCCATGGTGGCCGCGCCGGAGGAGATCTTGTTCGAAAGCACCGCCGCCGGGCTTGCGGTCGTGGACGTAAACCTCGAGCACGTGCGCCGGATGCGCGCTGGCCGCGACGCGGTCGGCGCGTCCAACGATTTCGCCGCCAAGCAGGGCGTGCTCGGTCCGCAATGGCAGCGCCCCGAGCTTTACGACACCTTCCATCCACGCCCGCGGCGCCAGGCGGCGGAGTGAGGCGGCGCCGTTCGAGGCCGCAATGGTGAAGCTTCCGCCGGGCGCGCCAAGTCTCGAGGAAATTCTCGTCCAAAGCTGGGACATGCCGTGGCGGGAGAAGTCGCTCGGCGGCGTTTCCGAAAAAATGCTGTGGCGCGACGAGGCCACCGGCGCGTCGATCGCGCTCATCAGGTTCGCCAAGGGCGCCGGCATCCCGGCGCCGCACTATCACGCGTCGAACCAATTCATGTTCTGCCTTGCCGGCCGCTACGAATATGCGCGCACGGGCGTGGTGCTCACGCCCGGCTCTTTCTGTTGCAACCCGAAAGGCAATGTGCACGGGCCGGCGATCGCGCACGAGGAGACCGTCGTGCTCGAAATCTATGACGGCCCGCATTATCCCGAGACGCCGTCCTGGTACACCGACGAAGCGGACGCCCGGTGATCGGCGCATGCGCGCGCCGTGCGCGTCGTCATTGCGGCGCTGATGCAATAAGAGGATCCCATGGCCAAGCAGCAAATCGTCTCGAAGAAACTCCGCCAGCCGAGCGGCCATTTCTCCCACGCGACCGCCGTCGCCGCCGAGGGCACGCTGGTGTTCATCTCGGGCATGACGGCGCGGCGCGCGGACGGCTCGATCGCCGGCATCGGCGATATCGAGGCGCAGACCCGCCAGGTGTGCGAGAACCTCAAGGCGGCGATCGAGGAGGCGGGCGGCACGCTCGACGACATCTGCCGCGTCGACGTCTACGTGCGCAACATGGAGCACTTCGACCTGATCCATAAGGTGCGCCGCGAATACTTCCATCCGCCGGCGCCCGCCTCCACCATGGTCGAGGTCGCCAAGATGACCTCGCCCGAGTACCTGATCGAGATCAACGCCATCGCGGTGCTGCCGAGCGGGTGAGGCGGGGGAGTGGTCCGGCCGGCGACGCTTGCCAAATGGGCCGAGGCCATATATTATGCCGCATATAGCGGGGAAAATATATGGCAAAGCCGCAAAAACCCGGACAGCGGCGCGGCCGCGGTGAACGGCGTCCCGCGGGCTGGAGCGCGACGGCGCCGCGCCGCCTGACCGGATTCATGGAAGAGCCGCCGCTCGCCGCGGCGCTGCTCGACGAGGCCGGCGAGCTTGCGGCGGAGCGGGTCGCCGGCACGTTCGGAATGTCGAAATCCCAGCTGGCGGACACCGTGGGGCTAACCCCCGAGACGCTCTACAAGGCGAGCCGCGCCCGCGCGCCCAAGACGCAGGCGCGCATGCGCGAGATGCTCGAGATCATCTCTCTCATCGCACCGTGGGCGGGCGGCAAGGATCAGGCCATGGC
>DASPZC010000052.1:0-12315 GCA_035636455.1 Xanthobacteraceae bacterium | reverse complement strand
CGAGGGCGCCTGGTGGGTGCAGGACGCCGCCGCGGCGCTGCCCGCGCGCCTGTTCGGCGATGTGGCGGGCCGGCGCGTCGCCGACCTCTGTGCCGCGCCCGGCGGCAAGACCGCCCAGCTCGCCGCCGCCGGCGCCCGGGTGACCGCGGTCGACCGCTCGCCGACGCGGCTCGCCCGGTTGGGCGACAACCTCGCCCGCCTGCGCCTCGCGGCCGAGCTTGTCTGCGCCGACGCCGGCGAATGGCAGGCGGAGCCGTTCGACGCGGTCCTGGTCGACGCGCCCTGCTCATCGACCGGCACCATCCGGCGCCATCCGGACATCCCGTGGCTCAAGCGCGAAGCCGACCTCGCCGCCCTGACGTCGCTGCAGGCGCGCCTGCTCGACCGGGCGGTCGCGCTCACGAGATCCGGGGGCAGCATCGTCTATTGCACCTGCTCGCTCGAGCCGGAGGAATGCGAGGCGCAGGTCGCGGCCCTGCTCGCGCGCACGCCGGGCCTCGCACGGCGGGCGGTGAGCGCGGCGGAGGGCGGCGCCGCCGAGTTCGTGTCCGCGGCCGGGGATCTGCGCACGCTGCCGTGCCATTGGTCCGATCCGGACCCGCGCATGGCGGGCCTCGACGGCTTCTACGCCGCCCGGCTCGAGCGCGCCTGAGGGCGCGCATTGGCCCGGACCCGCGCTGATGGCGCGGCCCGGCGATGCCCGGTAAAAGCATCGGTGTCCGATAAAATGCCGCGAATCGCGCCACGCCTGCGCGGTGCGCGCGGGTTTGCGGGCGCCGGTGCGGGGCGTCGTGCCAAGGAGGGGATGAGCGTGCCCATGTCCCGCGGGAGCGTCGCGGAACGTGCGAGGCTGTTCTGGTTCGCGGCGCGCTGCGGGCTGCGCGGCACGTTCGGCCGGCTCAATGCCCATCCGCTCCTGCGCTGGCGCTTCACGCCCGCCAAGGCCGACCGCCTGATGATGGCGCCCAAGGACCTGCGCACGGCGGACCCGACGCGCGCGAGCGAAATCTACGCCGGCCGTTTCGCCTTCGCCGGCAAGATCGTGGTGTGCGACGGCCGCTCGCCGTTCGAGATGGAGCCGCCGTCCGACGAATGGGCCGAGAACCTTTTCGGCTTCGGCTGGCTGCGGCATCTGCGCGCCGCGGAATCCGGCATCACCCGCGCCAATGCGCGCGCGCTGGTCGACGAATGGATCACCCTGCAGGCGCTGTGGGACTCGACCGCCTGGCGTTCCGACGTGGTGGCGCGGCGCATCATGTCCTGGCTGAGCCAGGCCCCGATGGTGCTGCACGAGGTGGACACCCGGTTCTACCGGCGCTTCCTGCGCAACCTCACGCGCCAGGTGCGGTTCCTGCGCGGCACGCTCGGCAGCGCGCGCGACGGGCTGCCGCGGCTGCAGGGGCTGATCGCGCTCACCTACGCGTCGCTGTGCATGAAGGGCCAGGCGCGGCTGGTCAAAGGCACGACGCGCCGGCTGGCGCGCGAGCTCGAGCGGCAGATCCTGCCCGACGGCGGCCATATCAGCCGCAATCCGGGCGCGCTGATCGAATTGCTGCTCGACCTGTTGCCGCTGCGCCAGGCGTTCTCGTCAAACAACATTCCGCCGCCGCCGCCGCTGCTCAACGCCATCGACCGGATGATGCCGATGCTGCGCTTCTTCCGCCACGGCGACGGCAATTTCGCGCTGTTCAACGGCATGGGCCCGACCTCCGGCGACCTGCTTGCCGCCGTGCTCTATTACGACGACGCGCGCGGCACGCCGGTCGCCAATGCGCCGCACAGCGGCTATCAGCGCCTGCAGGCCGAGAGCACCGTGCTGCTGGCCGAGACCGGCCTGCCGCCGCCGATCGGAGTGAGCCAGGAGGCGCATGCCGGATGCCTCTCGTTCGAGCTGTCGTCGAAGCAGAACCGCATCGTGGTCAATTGCGGGCTGCCGGCAACCAGCCGCGCCAGCTGGCGGCATGTGGCGCGCGGCACCGCCGCGCACTCGACGGCCACGTTCAACGAGGCGCCCTCGTGCCGGGTTCTCGGCGGCACCTGGCTGCGGCGCCTGGTCGGCACGCCGATCATCGCCGGCCCCACCGAGGTGCCGGTCGCGCGGCAGGACCGCGACGACGGCGTCGTGCTGCGCGCGTCCCACGACGGCTATGCGGATGCGTTCGGCGTGCTGCACCAGCGCACGTGGCGGCTCTCCCCGGACGGCCGTCGACTCGACGGCGAGGATGTGTTTGCTCCGGCGCGCGGCGAGAGCCTGCCGGCGGGCCGCGGCGACGCGTTCGCCGTGCGCTTCCATCTGCATCCCGGCGTCAAGGCCAGCCGCCTCAACGACGGGTACGGCGCGATGCTGATGCTGCCGAACCGGGAGGTATGGACGTTCGATTCCTACGAGGACCCGGTGACGCTCGAGGAGAGCGTCTACCTCGCCGGATCCGAAGGGCCGCGGCGCGCGGTCCAGCTCGTGATCCACGGCCGGGCCCGCCGGGTGCCGCGCGTGTGCTGGACTTTTGCGCAGGCCGATCCGTCCGCGCCCGCCGCGCGCCGCGGCGGCGAAAAGGAACCGGAACTGCCGTTGTGAGTATCCGTTCCGGTGAAGCTGGCTCCTCTTCGGGTGAGGGGGATCCTGAGCTAAATTGTTAGGTCCGTAACCCCCTCACCCCGACCCTCTCCCCTTCGGGGAGCGGGAGTCGCAACACCTAATGCCCATGGCCGCCCCGCCGCAATGACCGACCGCCTCCGCCCCATCGCCCGCGCGCTGCTGTCCGTCTCGGACAAGACCGGTCTCGTCGAGTTCGCGCGCGCGCTCGCCGGGCATGGGATCGAGCTCGTCTCGACCGGCGGCACCGCCAAGGCCTTGGCGGCGGCGGGCCTCGACGTGCGCGACGTGTCCGACCTCACCGGCTTTCCGGAGATGATGGACGGACGGCTCAAGACCCTGCACCCGAAGGTGCACGGCGGTTTGCTCGCGATGCGCGACAACCGCGATCACCTGGCGGCGATGCAGGCGCACGGCATCGCGCCGATCGACCTCGTGGTGGTCAACCTCTATCCGTTCGAGGCGACCGTGCAGGGCGGCGCCGGCTTTGCCCATTGCATCGAGAACATCGACATCGGCGGGCCGGCCATGATCCGGGCCGCCGCCAAGAACCACGCGGATGTCGCCGTGATCGTCGATCCGCAGGACTACGCGGCGATGCTTGCCGCGCTGAAGGCGCATGCGGGCGCAACGACGCTCGTGTTGCGCCAAAAGCTCGCCGCCAAGGCCTATGCGCGCACCGCCGCCTATGACGCGGCGATTTCCAATTGGTTCGCCCGCGAGGTCGTCGAGGACGCGCCCGCCTGGCGCACGGTCGGCGGGCAATTGGCGCAGGCCCTGCGCTACGGCGAGAACCCGCACCAGAAGGCGGCGTTCTACCGCGCGCCGGACGTACGGTTCGGCGTCGCCACCGCGCGCCAGATGCAGGGCAAGCAGCTCTCCTACAACAATCTCAACGACACCGACGCGGCCTATGAATGCGTCGCCGAGTTCGATCCGGCGCGCACCTGCGCGTGCGTGATCGTCAAGCACGCCAACCCGTGCGGCGCCGCCGAGGGCGCGAGCCTCGCCGACGCCTACCGCAAGGCGCTCGCCTGCGATCCGGTGTCGGCGTACGGCGGCATCGTCGCGCTCAACGGCACGCTCGATGCGGAGGCGGCGCGCGCCATCACCGACATCTTCACCGAGGTGATCATCGCGCCCGACGCGACCGACGAAGCGGCGAGCATCGTCGCCGCCAAGGCGAACCTGCGCCTGCTGCTCGCCGGCGGGCTGCCCGATCCGCGCGCCCCCGACCTGACGGTCAAATCGGTCGCCGGCGGGCTGTTGGCGCAATCGCGCGACAACGCGGTGGTCGACGAGATGCAGCTTCGCGTCGTCACCAGGCGGGCGCCGACGCCGGCCGAGCTCGACGACCTGCGCTTTGCCTTCCGCGTCGCCAAGCACGTCAAGTCGAACACCATCGTCTATGCGCGCGACCGCGCCACGGTCGGCATCGGCGCCGGGCAGATGAGCCGGGTCGACGCCGCCCGCATCGCCGCGCGCAAGGCCGAGGACGCCGCCAAGGCGGCCGGGCTCGCCGAGCCGCTGACCAGAGGCTCGGCCGTCGCGTCCGACGCCTTCTTTCCGTTCGCCGACGGCCTCCTCGTCGCGATCGAGGCGGGCGCGACCGCCGTGATCCAGCCGGGGGGCTCGCTGCGCGACAAGGAGGTGATCAAGGCGGCCGACGATCACGGCGTCGCCATGGTGTTCACCGGCGTCCGCCACTTCCGCCATTGACTACCGGTGTTCCGCCCTCTGGGTTGCGAGCGCGGCAACCTTAGAGAAGCCCACGTGGCACTATTCGATTCCCCAAAAAGCCGGATCAAGTATCGCGGCAGGAGGTCGAAGCTCGTTAAGGTCGAGGGGTCGGCGAGCAAAACGCACCGCGACAAACCTGAAACGACTTCCTCACGACCATGTCTCTTTCTTCAGCGTGATATGGTCATTGGTCAGGCACTCGTTGAGCGCGGCATCCTCCACTCCAGGCGTCATGAAGAACCAGTGGCAGCTTTCGCCGAGGACAATCTCGTCGCTGTTGAGGTCCTGCGGTTTCATCGACGGTGCTGGCGCCGGGATGCCAAGCGGACGCGGGCGGGATTTATTGATCGTTAGTTGCTTTTGCTCCCCGTTATCGCTGAAGCTGAGCAGCATTTGGGCGGTGGCATGAAGGATTCGCAGGTCCAGACGAGCCTTACCCTTCTTCTCCTCGATGTACGTCCACGGATAGTGATGCCGCGTCGTAATGCGGAACAGCTCCGCCCCCTCGACTGCTTGGCCCTCAAGCTGCATGACCGTTTCGTAGTCCGGCGTCGGCGGCGCTCCGTCCGGCGCCGACTCCTCGCGGCCCCACCAGTCGAGAGCGAGGAGCGCGCGCGGCGGTTGGACTTCGTTTGGCTCCACCGGCTGGCGCGCGATGTGTGTCGCTTCGGCAGAAGTTAGGACGCCCAGATCGCTGACCCGCGCATAGGAGAGCTCGATCCCGTCATCAGTCACGCAGCTCAGCTTTTCGATTCTCCATGGGCCAGGCCGGCGCGGGCGTTGCATATTCCAGACTAGGCAACTCTCGCCGAGTATGGTCCGCCGCTCGTTAGTGCTGCTGGGATTCGTGTCCCAGTAGGATGTTCGTTCGCCGCCCGGCGAGGTGAAGACCGCGTTGAAGTAGTCTGTACCCAGCGGATAAATGCTGATCTCAGCCGCGCCCCCGCGTGCAATATAGCGCGTTATTTGTTGTCTACCCTCGATCGTATCGGTGCGCGTCCAACTCCCATGATGCATGACGGTAATCAAATTGTCTTCCTTGCGGTGGATCGAGTGCTCGACCAATGTGACCACATGATCAGGCACGTTGACGTTCGCGCTCAACGCGATATCGGCAGCCGCCGGGCCGATCGCGGCGTACATCATTAAGGCGAGGAACAGCCGTCGCATCGCTCGCTCCCTTCTTGGATGATAGCAGGAGAGCGCAGCGATAGGTTAATTTAGAACCGCCAATTCGGTTAACTGCGGAGACGCACCTTGCACTATGAAGAAAATCTGACCACCGAGCGGCCGACCTTCGTCACCCATCTCGAATGCAGCGAGACGGGCGAACGCTATCCGGCCGATGAAGTCCACAATCTCTCCCGCGCGGGCAAGCCGCTGCTGGTGCGCTACGACCTCGACGGCGTGAGGAAGGCGCTGAGCAAGGCGGCGCTGGCCGCGCGGCCGCCGGATCTGTGGCGCTACCGCGAGCTGCTGCCGGTGCGGCGCGCCGCCGACATCGTCAGCCTGGGCGAGGCGGCGACCCCGCTGGTGCCGCTGCCGAAGCTCGGGAAAAAACTCGGCGGCGCGGAGATTCTGGTGAAGGACGAAGGCCGGCTGCCAACCGGCTCGTTCAAGGCGCGCGGCCTCGTCATGGCGGTGTCCATGGGCAAGGCGCTCGGCATCAGGCACATGGCGATGCCGACCAACGGCAATGCCGGCGCCGCGCTCGCCGCCTATGCCAGCCATGCCGGCATCAGGACCACGGTGTTCTGCCCCGAGGATACGCCGGAGGTGAACGTCAGCGAGATCGCGCTGCAGGGCGCGACGGTCTACCGGGTCAACGGCCTGATCGACGATTGCGGCAAGATCGTCGGCGAGGGCAGGGCGAAGGCCGGCTGGTTCGACGTCTCGACCTTGAAGGAGCCGTATCGGATCGAGGGCAAGAAAACGATGGGGATCGAGCTTGCCGAGCAGCTCGGCTGGGAGGTGCCCGACGTGATCCTCTATCCGACCGGCGGCGGCACTGGGCTGATCGGCATGTGGAAGGCGTTCGCGGAACTCGAGGCGATCGGCTTCATCGGGCGCAGGCGCCCGCGCATGGTCGCGGTGCAGGCGTCGGGCTGCGCCCCCATGGTGCGTGCGTTCGATGAGGGCGTCGAGCACGCGACGCGCTGGGAGGACGCGCACACCATCGCGTCCGGCATCCGCGTGCCGCAGGCGATCGGCGATTTCCTCATCCTGCGCGCCGTGCGCGAGAGCGGCGGCTTCGCCATCGCGGTGCCGGACGAGGCGATCGCCGCGGCGCTCGACGAGGTCGCGCGCGAGGAGGGATTCCTGCTGTGCCCGGAGGCCGCCGCGACCTATGCGGCCTATACGCAGGCGCTCGCCGACGGCCGCATCCGCCGCGACGAGCGCGCGGTGCTGTTCAATTGCGCCACCGGGCTCAAATATCCGCTGCCGCCGGTGCACCGCACGCTCGACCGCCATAAGCCGATCGACTTTGCGGCGCTGTGATCATCAAAAAACAGGGAGGACTTAGCCATGGCCAACGTGCGCTTCATCAATCCCGCGAGCATGCACAAGCCGCCCGGCTACACCCACGTGGTGGAAGCGACCGGGCCCGGCCGCATCGTCTATATCGCCGGCCAATTGGGGCTCGATCCGTCCGGCAAGATGGCGGGCGACTTTCGCGGGCAGGCCGAGCAGGCGTTCGAGAATCTGAAGGCGGCGCTCGCCGCGGTCGGCGCGCGGTTCGAGAACGTCGTCAAGTTCAACATGTATTTCACCGATATCGCCGCGCAGCTGCCGACCGCGCGCGAGGTGCGCGACCGCTACGTCAACACGGCGGCGCCGCCCGCCAGCACCGCGGTCGGCATCGCAAAGCTCGCCCGCGACGGCGCGCTGTTCGAGATCGAGGCGGTGGCGTTTCTGCCGTAGCGCTGCCCTGACTCCCTCTCCCCGCGTGCGGGGAGAGGGCTGGGGTGAGGGGGCCTCTAAGGAAACTGCGCTGACTTAAAAGCCCCTCACCCGACGCGCTTCGCGCGTCGACCTCTCCCCGCAAGCGGGGAGAGGTGAAAGCAGCGTAGAACCCGACGCTCATTTGCTCCCATCCTGCGCGAGCTTCGGCCACTGGTCGGCCTGCAGACGCGCCACCAGGCGAAAGCCGTTGCCGTCGGGCTTGAGCACGCTGGCCTCGCCCTCGCGCACCTCGAACCAGTCCTTGCCGAACGCATCGAGGATGTTCGGCTTGTGAGTGACGACGACGGCATTGGTGCCGGCGGGCGGGACGGTGGCGGCGAGCTTGCGCAGCGCCTGGGCGCGGCGGTTGTTCTCGGTCGGGGTGACCACCAGCCCGCCCTCGCTGACGTCGGGGCTCGGCGAGACGTCGGCGCCCCCGATGAGCTTGCCGGTCTCGACCGCACGATTGAACACGCTGGTCACGACCCGTCCGACCGGGACCTGCAGTTTGCGCAGCGCCTCGCCGATCGCCCGCGCGTCGGCGCGGCCCTTGTCGTTGAGCTGGCGCTGCTGCGCCACGTTCTCGGGATGGAGCGGATCGGTGTCGGCCTGGTCCGCGTGGGTGGCGCCGTGGCGGAACACGATCACATGGCCGCCCGCGCGCAGCGCTTTCACCAGATCGGCGGTGGATGGACCGTCCTGCCCGCCGGCCGGCGCCGACAGCAGCGTTGCAAACAGGCCGACCCAAAGAATCCGCATCATGGCATCCTCCCGCGCCTAGGCCCGGCGGCCGTTTGCGCCGCAATCCGGGGGTGATATCGTAGCACCTTTCAAACAAGGGAGCCGCCCGCCAGGCGGCCGCCAAGGGGAGAGCGATGGCCCAATCCGTCAAGCTCAACGTCAACGGCAAGCCGGTGGCCGTCAAGGCCGACGATCGGGACATGCCGCTGCTCTACGCATTGCGCGACGGCCTGCACCTGCACGGACCGCGGTTCGGCTGCGGGCTGGGCCAATGCGGCGCCTGCACCGTGCATATCGACGGCAAGGCGGTGCGTTCCTGCATCACGCCGCTGTCGAAGCTCACCGCCAATCAGAAGATCGTCACGCTCGAGGGCCTCGGCACGCCCGAGAAGCCGCATCCGGTGCAGAAGGCCTTCATCGACGCCCAGGCGGCGCAATGCGGCTACTGCATCAACGGCATGATCATGGAGTCGGCCGCCTTCCTTGCCCGCAACAAGAAGCCGACCGACGCCGAGATCAAGCAGGCGCTGGCCAACAATCTCTGCCGCTGCGGCACCCACGTGCGCATCGTGGACGCCGTCAAGCGCGCGGCGCGCACGGCTTGAGGGAGGGGACCATGCTGCACATTCATCCGTCTCGCCGCGCCGTGCTCAAGGGCGGCGGCGCGCTCATCGTCAGCTTCTCGCTCGCCGGCGCCGACGCGTTCGCGCAAGGCGCAGCGGCCAAGAGCGTGGCGCTCACCGACGTCGACGCGTTCCTCGCCATCGATCCGAAGGGCGTCGTCACCGTGTATTCCGGCAAGGTCGATCTCGGCACCGGCGTGACCACGGCGCTGCGGCAGATCGTCGCCGACGAGCTCGACGTGCCGCTCGCCAAGGTCGATCTCGTCCAGGGCGACACCGCGCTCACCCCCGACCAGGGCATCACCTGGGGCAGCCTCACCATCCAGAGCGGCGGCATGCAGCTGCGCCAGGCGGCGGCGACGGCGCGCAACGCGCTGCTCGATGAGGCGGCGAAGCGACTCAATGCCGGCAAGGCCGAACTCGTGGTCGAGGACGGCCTCATTCGCGCCAAGACCGGCAAGGCGAAGGTGTCCTATGCCGAGCTGATCGGCGGCAAGAATTTTGCGCTCAAGCTCGACGAGAAAGCGCCGGTGAAAAATCCGTCCGACTTCAAGCTCGTCGGCAAGCCGGTGCCGCGCGTCGACATTCCCGACAAGATGACCGGCCGCTTCACCTACATGCAGGACTTCCGCGTGCCCGGCATGCTGCACGGGCGCGTGGTGCGTCCGCCCGCGATCGGCGCGACCCTGCAGAGCGTCGACGAGGGCTCGGTGAAGGACATCCCGGGCGTGGTGCAGGTCGTGCGCGAGGGCAACTTCCTCGGCGTGGCGGCGGAGAGCGAATGGGCCGCCATCAAGGCGGCGCGGCAGATCAAGGCGACGTGGTCGAGCTGGGACGGCCTGCCCGACCAAAGCAAGCTGTGGGAGCACGTGCGCGGCACCAAGGTGGTCAAGGACGAGCCGACCAGCAACGTCGGCGACACCGCGGCCGCGATGGCGCAGGGCGCCAAGAAGCTCGCGGCGACCTACGATTTCGCCATCCATACCCACGGCTCGATCGGGCCGTCCTGCGCGGTGGCGGAGTTCAAGGACGGCAAGCTGACCGCGTGGTCGGCCTCGCAGGCGACGCACATGCTGCGCAAGCAGCTCGCCCAGATGTTCGGCCTGCCGCCCGAGAACGTGCGCGCGGTCTATCTCGAGGGCTCGGGCTGCTACGGCCGCAACGGTCACGAGGACGCGGTCGGCGACGCGGCGCTGCTCGCCAAGGCGACCGGCCGTCCGGTGCGCGTGCAGTGGATGCGCGCGGACGAGCACGGGTGGGACCCCAAGGGCCCGCCGACCTTGATCGACCTGCGCGCGGCGCTCGACGCCTCCGGCAGCGTCACCGCGTGGGAGTCCGAGTTCTTCATTCCCCAGGCGGCGGGCGGCTTCGCCGTCCCGCTGGTCGCGGCCTCGCTCGCAGGCATGCCGCACGACACGGTGATCGCGCCCGGCAACATCTTCAACAACTCGGCGATCCCGTACAAGTTCGCCAACATCAAGACGGTGTGCCACCGTCTGGAGACGACGCCGTTCCGTCCGTCCTGGATCCGCACGCCGGGCCGGATGCAGAACACCTATGCCAACGAGTGCTTCATGGACGAGCTTGCGGCGGCGGCCAATGCCGATGCGCTCGAGTTCCGCCTGAAATATCTCAACGACAAGCGCGGCATCGAGCTGTTGGACCGCCTCGCCGCGCTGGCGAAATGGGAGAAGCGCCCGTCGCCGCAGAAGGCGAGCGGCAACGTCGTGAAGGGCCGCGGCATCTCGTACGTGAAATACGAGCTGGTGCGCACCTACGTGGGCGCGGTCGCCGAGGTCGAGGTCGACCGCGCGAGCGGCCAGATCCGCGTCACCCGCTTCTACGTCGCGCATGACTGCGGCCAGATCATCAACCCGGACGGGCTGAGGAACCAGATCGACGGCAACGTCCTGCAGACGGTGAGCCGCACCCTCAAGGAGGAGGTGACGTTCGATCGCTCCAAGGTGACGAGCGTGGACTGGGAGAGCTATCCGATCCTCACGTTCCCGGAAATGCCGGAGATCGTCGTCGAGCTGATCGACCGGCCGACCGAGAAGCCGTGGGGCGCCGGCGAGCCGACCGCCTCGATCGTCCCCTCGGCGATCTCCAACGCCGTGTTCGACGCCACCGGCGTGCGGCTGCGCTCGATCCCGTATACGCCCAAGAAGGTCAAGGCGGCGCTGGCGTGAGCGCTGACAGCACGACACCGTAACCGTTTGGTTGTCGTCGTCCGCGCAGGCGGACGACCCAGTAACCACCAGCGTATCAAATCGAATTGCGACGTCGGCGGTTACTGGGTGCCCCGCCTTCGCGGGGCACGACGACTGGAGTATTGTCAGCGTGATATAGGACTCCGTTTGGCCTATGGAACTTCAGGAACTGAAATGACGCCTACCTCCGATCAATCGGTCGATCTCAACGGCATGATCACCGGCATCAGGCGCTGGGTCGAGACCGAAAGCCCGACCAACAATCAGGCGGCCGTCAACCGGATGATCGACGTGGTGATGGCGGACCTCGGCGGCCTGCCGGTCCGCGTCGAGCGCGTCAAAGGCCAACGCGGCTTCGCCGACATGCTCAAGGTGCGCACCGCGCCGGACAGCGACGCGCCCGGCATCCTGGTGCTGTCGCACATCGACACCGTGCACCCGATCGGCATGCTGGCCGGCGCGCTGCCGTTTCGGCGCGACGGCGACAAGCTGTACGGGCCGGGCGTCTACGACATGAAGGGCGGCGCCTATCTGGCGCTCGACGCGCTGTGCCGCGTGGCGCGCGCCGGCACGGCGCGGCTGCCGATCGTGCATCTGTTCACCTCGGACGAGGAAGTCGGCAGCCCGACCTCGCGCGAGCTGATCGAGGCGCAGGCGCGCGGCGCGCGCTGCGTGCTCGTCACCGAGCCGGCGCGCGACGGCGGCCGGGTGGTCACGGCGCGCAAGGGCGTCGGCCGCTTCGAGGTGACGGCGACCGGCATTCCGGCGCATTCCGGCGGCGCCCACCGCAAGGGCCGCAGCGCCATCAAGGAGATGGCGCACCAGATCCTCGCCATCGAGGCGATGACCGACTACGCGCGCGGCGTCACCACCACGGTCGGCCTGATCACCGGCGGCACCGCCGCCAACGTGATCCCGCAACATTGCCGCGTCAGCGTCGACCTGCGCGTGCGCGACGAAGCGGCCGGGCACGAGTTCACGCGGCGCATCCTGGGCCTGAAGCCGATCAACCCGGAGGTGACGCTCGAGATCGCCGGCGGCATGAACCGGCCGCCGTTCGAGAAGACTCAAGGCATCGAGGCGCTGCTGCGCCAGGCGCAGGGGCTGGCGCGCGAGATCGGCTTCGAGCTTGCCGACACCCGGATGACGGGCGGCGGCAGCGACGGCAATTTCACCGCGGCCCTCGGCGTGCCGACGCTCGACGGGCTCGGCATCGACGGCGACGGCGCGCACACCGATTGGGAGCACGGCCTCGTCTCGTCGATCGAGCCGCGCACCCGCCTGATGCAGCGCCTGTTCGAGACGCTGCATTAACTCCCTCTCCCCGCTTGCGGGGAGAGGTCGGTAGGCGGCCTTCGGCCGCCGTTCTTAGTGTTCAAGAACGCCGACGCGGAGCGTCGGCTATGCGAAGCGAGCCGGGTGAGGGGGCGTTTGAGGACAGTGCGCACCCGCGAAAGCCCCCCCC
>DASPZC010000051.1:0-3838 GCA_035636455.1 Xanthobacteraceae bacterium | reverse complement strand
TATCCGCGGCGCAGATTGACCGCCACGCTGGTGATGTCGGCGCCCTGGGGCTTGATCGACACCGACTGCGACTGGCCGCTCGTCTGGATCGACAAGGAAGCGGAGAAACCGGGACCGTCTACGCGGGCGGCAATGCTGCCGCTGCGGGCGCGGCCGATCACGTTGCCCGAGACGCCGCGGGTCGATTCGCTCCAGGTGCCGGAGATGCCGTCGCCCCGGTAGGCGACGCTGCTGCTCACGTCGAAGCGGTAGCTGTCGCTCGCGCAGCGCAGCTCCTGCTGCATCGCCATGCCGCCGTCGCTGATGATGTATCGCACCCGGCATCGAATGCGTTCGCTGCCGCCCGTGGTCGTGATCGTCCCGGAGCCGGACCAGTTTCCGGCCATGCCGGCGAACGGTCCGGATTGTCCGTAACCCGGAGAAGCGAGGAGCGGCAGGCTCAGCGTGAGAACGGCGGCGGACGCACACACTTTCAGCGATGGCATGAGCATGAGTACTGTTCCCGTTGTCCCCGGGTTGATCGGCTGCGCCGCATTGCCCCGAATTCTGCGGATGCAAGGCGCATTGTAGCGGTCGGGGCGGCCGTTACGGAAGAGGTATTGCGGCGCCGGCCCCGCTTAGGAATAGTTACTCTGCCGCGATTTTCCAGGTGTCCGCGTGCGGCTTGGGTTTCGCTTTCAGGCGCAGATCGGTCAATTCCTCCCGATCGCGCAAGGCGTTGCGGAAAATCTGCTCTTTGCCGGCGAGGTACTGCGGCGGGCAATGGATGGTGTCGACCCCGTACCAGGCGGCGGCCCGCATGGTGAAGAACGGGTCGACGAGGTGCGGGCGCGCCGGCGCCACGAGGTCGGCGCGGCCCGCCGCCACGATCGTGTTGGCCTGGTCGGCCGTGGTGATGGCGCCGACGCACATGGTGGCAAGGCCCGCCTCGTTGCGGATCTGGTCGGCAAACGGCGTCTGGTACATGCGCCCATAGACCGGCTCCGCGTCCGCCACCGTCTGGCCGGTCGACACGTCGATGAGGTCGCAGCCGGCGTCGGCGAACAGGCGCGCGATCTCCACCGAGTCCTCAGCCGTCAGCCCGCCGTCCGCCCAGTCCGTCGCCGAAATGCGCACCGACATGGGCTTCTCGTCGGGCCAGGCCGCGCGCATGGCGCGGAACACTTCGAGCGGGAAGCGCATGCGGCGCTCGAGCGAACCGCCGTAGTCGTCGGTGCGTTTATTGGTGAGCGGCGAGATGAAGCTCGCGAGCAGATAGCCGTGCGCCGCGTGCAGCTCGAGCATGTCGAAGCCGGCGCGCTCCGCCCGTCTGGTCGCGGCCACGAAATCGGCGATCACGCCGTCCATGTCGGCGCGGGCCGTTTCGCGCGGCACCACGCTGTGCGGGAAATAGGGAATGGGCGACGCCGACATGATCGGCCAGCCGCCGTCGGGCAGCGGCTCGTCGATGCCGTCCCACATCAGCTTGGTGCCGCCCTTGCGGCCGGAATGCCCAAGCTGCATGCAGAACTTCGCGGCCGAATGGGCGTGCACGAAATCGACGATGCGCGTCCATGCGGCCTCGTGCGCGTCGGAATACATGCCGGCGCATCCGCGCGTGATGCGCGCCTGCGCGGACACGCAGGTCATCTCGGTGAACATCAGGCCGGCGCCGCCGACGGCGCGCGAGCCGTAATGGACGAGATGCCAGTCGTCCGGCAGGCCGTCCTGCGCCGAATACTGGCACATGGGCGAGACCACGACGCGGTTGGCGAGCGTCATGCCGCGCAGCCGCAACGGCTGGAACATCGGCGCGGCCGGCCGCATCTCGTCGACCTCGAAACCCTGGGCGCGCACGTCGCGGGCGACGAGGCGGTCGACCTTGCGGACGAACTCGGGCGCGCGCAGCGCGAGATTGTCGTAGGTGATGGCCTTGGAGCGCGTCATCAGCCCGAACGCGAAGCGGGTCGGGTCCATGTGCCAGAACCGCTTCACGTGCTCGAACCACACGAGCGACACGTCGGCGGAATGCTGGGTCTTCTCGACCTCCTCGCGGCGGGCCGCCTCGAAATGGGCGAGCGCGCTCGCGACGTTGCGCCCGCCGGAAGCCCGGAAGGCCTCGTAGAGCGCGATCGCGTCCTCCATGGCGAGCTTAGTGCCGGAGCCGATCGAGAAGTGCGCGGTCGCCTTGGCATCGCCGATCAGCACGACGTTGCCGGCGGTCCAGCGCGCGCAGCGGATGGTCGGGAAATTGCGCCAGATCGAGCGGTTGACGATCAGGCGATGACCGTCGAGTTCGTCCTTGAACACGCCTTCGAGGAAACGCGCGGAGGCGATTTCGTCGAACGGATCGAGCCCGGCGCGCGCGAACGTGTGCGGATCGGTCTCCATCACCCAGGTCGAGCGGCCCGGCTCGTACTGGTAGCAATGGGCGATGAATATGCCGTGCGCGGTCTCGCGGAAGAAGAACGTGAAGGCGTCGAACGGCCGGGTCGAGCCCATCCAGGAAAACTTGTTGGGGCGCAGGTCGACCTCCGGCCGGAATTGGCCGGCGAAGGTCTCGCGCACGCGCGAATTGATCCCGTCCGCCGCCACGACGAGGTCGGCGTCGCGCATCAGGGCCTCGACGTCGGCGACCTCGGTCTGGAATTTCAGCTCGATGCCGAAGGCGCGGGCGCGCTCGTGCAGCAGGCGCAGCAGGGTCGTGCGCGAGCAGCCGCAGAAGCCGTTGCCGCCGATGCGGTGCACGGTGCCGCGGAAATGGATCGCGATGTCGTCCCAATAGGCGAAGTGGTCGAGGATGGCCTGATAGCTTTCGCGGTCGTAGGCCTCGAAGGTCTCCAGGGTCTCGTCGGAGAACACCACGCCGAAGCCGAACGTGTCGTCGGCCCGATTGCGCTCGAACACGGTGATGCGCGTGTCGGGCCAGGCTTTCTTCATCAGGATCGCGAAATAGAGGCCGGCCGGACCGCCGCCGATGACGTGGACCTTCATGGGCGCCTCCGCGGGCCGTCGGTCCCGCGATCCGGGGCGCGGGACTCGGACCTGGATTATTTTAAGCTTAAAATAATTCACGCGCAACGGTTCCCGGCCGCTTGAGACACAAAAATTTTAAGCTTAAAATATCTGGCGAAACGGACATGAGGGCGGCCCATGGCAGCGCTTACCGGGCGTCACGCGGTGGTGACCGGCGGCAGCCGCGGCATCGGCCGCGCCGTCGCGGCGGCGCTCTCCGGCGCGGGCGCCACCGTCACGGTGGTCGGGCGCAGCGAAGCAAGCCTCAAGGAGGCGGTGGCGCACGGGCACGCCAAGGAATTCGTCGCCGCCGACGTGACCGATGCGCGGGCGCTCGGCGACGGCATCGCACGCGCGGCGGCCCGGCACGGGCCGGTCGACATCCTCATCGCCAATGCGGGTGGCGCCGAAAGCGCGCCGTTCGCCAAGACCGATCCCGAGCTGTTCCGCCGCATGTTCGACCTCAACCTCATGGGCACCGTTCACGCGGTCCGCGCCGTGCTCGGCGGCATGGCGGCGCGTGGCTTCGGCCGCATCGTCGCGGTGGCGTCGACCGCCGGGCTCAAGGGCTACGCCTACGTGTCGGCCTATTGCGCGGCGAAGCACGCGGTGGTCGGGCTGGTGCGTTCGCTGGCGCTGGAGACGGCGACGAGCGGCATCACCGTCAACGCGGTGTGCCCGGGCTATACCGAGACCGACCTGGTGCGCGAGAACGCGCAACGCATCGCCGCCAAGACCGGCCGCCCCGCCGACGAGGCGATCGCCGCCATGGTCGAGAACAATCCGCTCGGCCGGCTGATCCGGCCGGAGGAGGTCGCCGCTGCCGTGCTCTACCTTTGCTCGC
>DASPZC010000050.1:0-5877 GCA_035636455.1 Xanthobacteraceae bacterium | reverse complement strand
GAGGATCCCCCCTTGCGGCCTGAACGTCACGTTCCAAACTCGATCGCAACCATGCGCATCCGCTTGATCAGGGCGATCGTGCACAAACTCGCGCGATGCCCATGTTGCGGAGCCAGGGGCAGAGCGTATAGCCCGCGTAGGGTATGACGCAGTAAGATTAGCCGGCGGAGCCGGCGTAACCCACCATTTTTGGTAATCCGTCGCGGATTGTTTCACCCGCGACGGATCGGAGTATTTGGGGGAAGCAGAAAAAGTCTCCTCATGGTGAGGAGCCGCGCGTTCTTTACGCGCGGCGTCTCGAACCATGCTGATGGATTGCAAGCTTCCATCCTTCGAGACGGCCCGCACGCAAGTCGGCTGTAGCCGACTTGCGCATCATAATGCCGATCTCGGGTAAACGCGAGATCGGTGCGGGCCTCCTCAGGATGAGGCCGGAGTTGGTTACGCCGGCATCTCGTAGCCGATGCCGCGTTCGATCTCGAGCGTGCGCTGCACGGCGGGCCGCTTCATCATCTGGTCGTGGTGGCGCTGCAGATTGGGGAAGGTGCCCGGCGCGGGCTTGAGCGAACCGAGGATGCGCCAATACAAACGGAACAGGTGGATGTCGACGATGGAATACGTACCCAGGGCCCATTTGTTCTGCCCGAGCCGCCGGTCGGCAAAACCGTAAACGATCTTGGCGTAGTCGAGCCCGCGCCGGCGCGCGGGATGGAGCGTCGCGGCGATGAAAGAGATCCACGATATGGCCTGCGCCTCCGCTTCGGGATCGTCTTTCGGCAACAGACCGGCGTCGGGAAACCGTCGGGCGAGATAGTAGAGGATGGCCGCCACTTCAGTGAGCGGGCGGCCGTCGATGACGAGGGTCGGAACCTTGCCTTCCGGATTGAGCGCAAGATACTCGGGCGCACGCTGCTCGCGCTTCGCGAACGATATCGGATGCGGCTCGAATGGCGCGCCGACTTCGTGCAGGCCGATGTGCGCCGCCATCGAACTCGAGCCGGGCGCGAAGTAGAACGCAAGCATCGTTGCCTACCTCTCGATATCACGTGGTTCAGCCGGCGGACCCTGCGCAGACGGCCGCGCCATCTATCCGACCCCCGGCCCGTCCACGGCGGCTGCCTCGATCCACTGCTCGCACGCCGTGACGAGATCGACATCGGTCGGCTCGGCGCTTCCGACGGGCCGGGGCGGCGGCTGCGACACTTGGCCGAGATCGATAAGCGGAACGCAACCGGGTGCGAAGATTTTGCTGCTGTTGGCGGCGAGCCAGGCGATGATGACGCGGCCGGCGCTCGCCAAGGCGCGGTATTTTGCGCTGTTCCGCGCGCCGCCGAGTTCGCGTGCGGCCACCCGGTCGATCACCTGCCAGGCATCGCGCGCCCCCAGGGCCGCGGTGATCTCGGGCGACGATAGAATTTTCAGCGCGTCGCTGATTTGCTCCCGCAGTTGCGGCGCGACACGCCGGGCCAATCCGTCGCCGTGCAGCGACAGGTTTCTCGCGAGGTCGCGCGCCGTCTTGTGCACTTCCTCCACACCAGATTGGCGCACGAAGCTCGCGACCGCCGAGACGAAGGCGGCGAAGAGCGTGTTGAAGCTGGTGTTCGGAGTTCCGCCGTCATCTCCGCCCGGGATGCCAAGGCAGCGGGCATACAGGCTGCGGCGCTCGGCGTGCGAGATGCGATTGCCGCGGTTGCGCCGGTACCGGTCGAGAAGAGCGGCGGTGCTGCCCCCGCCGATCGGCAGCAGCCCCCGCCCGGCCAGTTCGACGAGCTTGTCCACCACCTGGAAGAATTTCAGCTCCTCCAGCATTGCGCTGAAGTAGATCGGCGCGAGCGCCCGGATGTTGTCGGCGACGATCTCGTCGTCGGCCATCTCGTCTATCCACGAATGTGTGGGTTCGCGTGTCAGCGCGTGCAGAGGGAAAACCCCACCCGGCCGCGCGCACAGGGGCGCGCGGCCACCCTCCCCGTTCCGGGGAGGGATAAGCTTACGTCCGCAGGTAGCCCTCGACCTCGCTTTCCGCCCAGGCCAGCGTCTTCTCCATCGGCTCGCCCTGCAGGTGGCGCACGGTCATCTTGGTCATCAGGCCCTGGGTGTAGATCTGCGCGGCGATCTTCGGCGGGGCGGGCGCCGCGGCGATCGACAGGATCTGATGGTTGTACGGGTTGGGGTAGTGATAGAGCGTGCCTTTCGGCGGTCCCTCCTCGGCCCAGGTTTTGAGCGTCGTCAGGTTGGCGAACGACGGCAGGTCGTAGCCGCCGCTGGCGGCAACCATCTTCTCGATCGCCGCCGGCTGGGAGAGGTGCGCCAGCAGGCTCTTGCCCGCCGACGGGTTCTTGCTGAACGACCAGATCCCCCAGAAGAACGGCAGGAACGGCGCGAAGCGGCCCTTGGGCCCGGCCGGCATGCCGTGCGTCCACAACTGCTCGGCGACCTGCGGCGCGTCGCGCTTGGCGACCGCCCAGGCGCTCGGCGGGTTCATGATCAGCGCGCCGCGGCCGGAGATCAGCCACTTGTTGTTGGAGGCGTCGTCCCACGCCGGCGCGTCGGGCGGGAAGAAGCGGGCGACCCGGGTGTAATAGTCGAGCGCCTGACGCACCGCGTCGGTCTTGACCGTGACGTTGCCCTTGGCGTCGACCAGCGCGGCACCGAAGGAATGGAAGACGGCGCCGACGGTATCGACCGAATCCGTGGTGGTGCCGAGGCCGATGCCGAACGGGTAGCCGGCCTTCTGGCACGCCTCGGCGGCCTTGGCGAACGCGTCGAACGTCCAGCTGTCCGCCTTGGGCGGGGCGCCGGCCGGGTAGAGCGCCTGCACGTCGATGCCGGCGTGCTGCTTCATCAGATCGATGCGCGAGCACGGCCCCTTGATCTGGCTCCCGACCGTCGCCGGCACCGCGATCCAACGGCCCTGAACCTTGCCGAGATACTCGACGGTCGCGTTTACGGCGCCGTTCTGCTTGATCAGCGGCTCCATCACCTCGTCGACCGGCACGAGCTGATTGGCATGGTCGGCCGGCCGCCACGTTGTGAACGTCATGATGTCGTGGCCGGCTTTGGCCTGGGCCTCGGCCTGCTGGGTCAGCAGCAGCTTGTTGCCCATGCCGGTGATGTAGTCGATCTGGACCTCGACCTTCTCGCGGGCGGCCCACTCCTCGACCATGGCCTGGGTGGCGGCGTTGGCGCCCGGCACCCAGTGGTCCCAGAAACCGATCGACAGCTTGCCGGCGGCGTAAGCGCCGCGCACGTGCGGCATGGCGAGCGCGGCGGTCGAGGCCGCGGTGGTGGCGAGAAAACGGCGTCGCGTGAGCTTGCTGCGCATGATGCGTCCCTCCGATTCGAGGCGCGGAGGTCGCCGCATTGTTCGGCAGCATCGGGCCGTCCGGCCGATGCGCGGCTTCGCCATCCGTCGCTCGCGCAAGCTTAGGGCAAAACCCCGCCGCCCGCGAGCGCCCGGCGAATGGAAGGTGAACGGCGAGGCGCATCGCACAGCGGCGCGGATTGCGTGTAGCATGCCCCGCCGCCGCGCCGTCGCCGCCCAAGCGCCTGCCGCCAGTGCCTGAACCAGGGAGCCGCCCCATGAAGCTCGGAGCCGCCATCGCTGAAATCCTCAAGCGCGAGGGCATCGAGATCCTCACCGGCTATCCGGTCAACCACCTGATCGAGTTCGCGGCGGCGGCCGACATCCGCCCGATCATGGTGCGCCAGGAGCGCATCGGCCTGCACATGGCGGACGCGATCTCGCGCGTCACCTCGGGGCGCAAGATCGGCGTGTTCTGCATGCAGCACGGACCCGGCACCGAGAACGCCTACGGCGGCATCGCCCAGGCGTACGGCGAGTCGGTGCCGATCCTGGTGGTGCCGGGCGGCTATGCGCGCCGGCTGCAGCACGTGGCGCCGAACTACAACGCGGTGGCGCAGATGCGCGGGGTCGCCAAATCGGCCGAGCCGATCGCCGTCGCGGCGGAGGTCGCGAACATCATGCGGCGCGCCTTCTCGCGCCTGCGCAACGGACGCGGCGGGCCGGTGCTGGTCGAAGTGCCGGCGGACCTGTGGAACGAGGAGGTGGCCGAGCCGCTCGCCTACACGCCGATCGCACCGGCGCGCTACGGCCCGGACATCGCGGCAGTGCGCGAGGCGGCGCATCGCCTGGCCGCGGCCAAGCGTCCGGTCATCTATGCCGGGCAAGGCGTGCACTGGGCGCGCGCGTGGACCCAGCTGCGCCAGCTCGCCGAGTTGCTCGGCGCACCGGTGACCACCAGCCTCGGAGGGAAAAGCAGCTTCCCGGAGGACCATCCGCTCGCGCTCGGCTCGGGCGGGCTCGCGGTGCCCAAGCCGGTGCGCCACTTCCTCGACACCGCGGACGTGATCTTCGGCATCGGCTGCAGCTTCACCGAAACCAATTTCGGCGTCGCCATGCCGAAGGGCACGCCGATCATCCACGCGACGCTCGATCCCGACCATCTCAACAAGGACGTGCCGGCCACGATCGGGCTCGTCGGAGACGCCGGGCTCACCCTCGATGCGCTGATCAAGGAACTGGCGCCGCTCATCCCCTCGCCGCGCGACGGCGGCGCGACGGCGCGCGAGATCGCCGACGTGCGCGCGGGCTGGCTTGCCGAATGGAAGCCGAAGCTCGTCTCCGACGAGACGCCGCTCAATCCCTACCGGGTCATCTGGGACCTGCTGCACACGGTCGACGTTGCCGACACCATCATCACCCACGATGCCGGCAGCCCGCGCGACCAGCTCTCCCCGTTCTGGGTGGCGCGCGAGCCGCTCACCTATCTCGGCTGGGGCAAGACCACGCAGCTCGGCTACGGGCTCGGGCTCGCCATGGGGGCGAAGCTCGCCCGCCCGGACAGGCTGTGCATCAACGTGTGGGGGGACGCGGCGATCGGCTTCACCGGCATGGACTTCGAGACCGCGGTGCGCGAGCGCATCCCGATCCTCTCCATCCTGCTCAACAATTTCTCCATGGCGATCGAGCTCAAGGTGATGCCGGTGTCGACGCAGAAATACCGCTCGACCGACATTTCCGGCGACTACGCCATGATGGCGCGCGCCTTCGGCGGCTACGGCGAGCGCGTCACCGTACCGGGCGAGATCGTGCCGGCGATCAGGCGCGGCATCGCCCAGACGCAGAACGGCGTGCCGGCGCTCCTCGAGTTCATCACCTGCAAGGAGACCGCGGTCTCGCGCCTCGCCCCGGCGCCGCGCTGATGAGGTCAACTGACGAGGCGGTTGCGTCTTTCTCCGTCCTCATGGTGAGGAGCCGCGCGGAGCGCGGCGTCTCGAACCATGGCGACAGACTCGCTTGTTGCCATCCTTCGAGACGACCCGCTGCGCGGGCCCCCTCAGGATGAGGTCGTAGTTATTCTAAACATCGTGGAGGATCGGCCCATGCGCCTCACCGACCCGTTCGTCACCTTCATCCTCGTCCTCGCTATCGGCGTGATCGTCGGCGTGCTGTTCGAAAAGTATATGCGCACGGCGTGGCTGTCGAAGCAGGTCGCCGGGCCGCGCCGCGTGCTGCTCACCAGCGCGCTGGTGGGCATCGCCGGCGCCTTCATCGGCTACCACATCGCGCTGCTGGCGACCCTGCCGCGCGGCTCGCTCGTGCCGCTGATCGCCGCCGCGATCGGCGCGGTGGCGATCGTGTGGGGCTGGCGAACGGTGAAGCTGTGAACGCTAGCTTATTATTGGAGCATGATCTTTTCCGAAAACCGGTGCCCACTTTTCGGGATCATGCTCTACCGCCCCTCAGCGCTCGGGCACGTTGATCGGCGCGCAATTGCGCCGGCCGGACTCCAGGCATTCCTGCATCTTGCGCACGTCGATCATCCAGTTGACCAGCCATACGCCGACGACCACCAC
>DASPZC010000049.1:0-13023 GCA_035636455.1 Xanthobacteraceae bacterium | reverse complement strand
AGGGCGTGACCCGCTGGAAGGTCGGCGACAAGGTGACCGCGCTGGTCGCGAGCGGCGGCTATGCGGAGTATTGCCCGGTCCATGAGAGAAATGCGCTTGCCGCGCCTGCCGCGCTGTCGCTGGTCGAAGCGGCCGCCATCCCGGAGACCTTCTTCACGGTCTGGCACAACGCGTTCGAGCGCGGCGCGCTCAAGGCCGACGAGACCCTGCTGGTGCATGGCGGCAGCTCGGGGATCGGCACCACCGCGATTCAGCTGGCGAAGGCGTTCGGCGCGCGCGTGATCACCACGGCGGGCTCCGCCGAGAAATGCGAGGCCTGCCGCAAGCTCGGCGCCGACGTGGCGGTCAACTACCGCAGCGAGGACTTCGTCGCGGCCACCAAGGCGGCGACCGGCGGCAAGGGCGCCGAGCTGATCCTCGACATGGTCGGCGGCGACTATATCGAGCGCAACTACGAGGCGGCCGCGGTCGACGGCCGCATCGTGCAGATCGCCTTCCAGGGCAGCCCGCGCGCGAACGTCGATTTTCGCCGCATCATGCTCAAGCGCCTCACCCATACGGGCTCGACCCTGCGGGCGCGAGCCGTCGCCGACAAGGCGGCCATCGCGCGGGCGATCGAGGCGAAGGTCTGGCCGCTGATCGCCGCCGGGAAGGTGAAGCCGCAGATCTATCGCACCTTCCCGCTCGCGCAGGCGTCGGCCGCGCATGCCCTGATGGAGACGAGCACCCACATCGGCAAGATCGTGCTCACGCTCTGACGCCGCGGTGCGATCTTGCACATGCGCCTCGCGATCGCCGTCATCAGCTGCGCGATCGCCGCATTGCTGGTGCCGTTCGCGCTCGACTGGCGCGCCCCCTACACGGCGAACGTCCGCCCCTGGGTCCTGGCGTTCCTCATTGTCGCGGCGCTCGTTTTCATGATTGCCGGGATCGTCACGGCGCGGCGCCGTCAGGCGCGCCCCGTCGCGTTGCGCCTCCTCGGCGCCTGCGCCGCCGCACTCGCCGCCTTCGCGCTGATCGCGACCCTGGCGTCGGAAACGCGTTTCCGCTCGGCGCGCCAGCAGGTCCTCGACGCCGATCTGAATGCCCTTGAACGGCTCGGGCGGCATTTCATCGTCGGCTACCGCGACCTTGACGACATTCTGGCCCTGATCGAGCGACGCGCCGTCGCGGGCGTCTATGTCTCGGCCAACAACGTGCAGGGATTGTCGGCGGCCGAGATCAAACAACAGATCGGCGCCATGCAGGACCTCCGGCGCGCCCAGCATCTGCCGCCGCTGTGGATCGCGACCGACCAGGAGGGCGGCGGCGTCTCGCGCCTCTCCCCGCCGCTCTCCCGGTTGCCGTCGCTCGCCGCGCTCGTCGCGGCGCACCCGGATCGGGCCGAGCGCCTGGATGCCGTGCGCGAGTTTGCATTGCTGCAGGGGCACGAGCTGTCCGATCTCGGCGTCAATTTGAATTTCGCGCCGGTGATCGACGTGAACCACGGCATCGTCAATCCGGCGGATCGCTACACCCGCATCCATCAGCGGGCGATCTCCGGCGATCCCGACATGGTGGCCGAAGTCGCCGGCGCCTATTGCGCCGGCTTGGCCGAGACGGGCGTGCGCTGCACGCTCAAGCACTTTCCCGGGCTGGGACGGGTGTTCGACGACACGCACAGCGGATCGGCGGATCTCAACGCGCCGCTCGGCGAGCTCGACAAGTCGGACTGGGTGCCGTTCCGCGCCCTTCTCGGTCACGCGAACGCCTTCACCATGCTGGCGCACGCGCGGCTGACCGCGCTCGACCGCGATCATCCGGTTTCGACCTCGGCGCCGGTGATCGCCGGCGCCTTGCGGGGCGCCTGGCGGCACGACGGCGTCCTGATCACCGACGACTTCAGCATGGGTGCGATCTACCGCGGCCGCGCGGGTGTCGGCGGGGCGGCCGTCGCGGCGATCAATGCGGGCGCGGACCTGATCCTGATCAGCTTCGATCCGGACCAGTATTACGCCGCGATGCGCGCGCTGTTGGACGCGCAAGCGCAGGGGCGGCTGCGGCGCGATGTGTTGCAGGACAGCGAGCGCCGGCTGGCAGGCGCGGCGCCGTCCGATCCGCTGGGGCCGCACATCTTCCGCCCCGCCGACGTGTCGAATTGATCAGCGCCGCGCGCGCCCGCCGATGGAACCCGCGGCCTCATGGCGGTCACAGTCTTGCGCGACCCCGAGCGGTTGCCGCAAGGCGCGGCGGACCCGACGGCGCACGGCGGGAACCGACGTTAACGATTTGGGCGGCCGATTTTCCGGCCGTTATGGCGAAACGCACGCCGAGCAGGTAGTAATGAGCCGCCGTGAGCCGGGAGGGCTTCGTTTGCGTCATTGCCGCGCCGCCGTTTGGGCCGCGATCGTCGTCGCCGCGAGCCTCCTGCCCTCGGTCGCGCGCGCCGTCGAGGCCATCAACCTCGGCGATGCATCGGCCATCGACCTCACCGGCGCGCTCGAGCGCCCGAAATCCGAAGGCGACCGCATCCAGGTGTCGACAGCCGCCGATGCGGAAGGCATCGTGCGCCGCATCGAGGTGCGCTCGCGCGGCGGCAATCCCAACTGGGTGGTGTTCGCGCTCGCCAATAACGGCAGCGACCAGGTCGACCGCCTGCTGGTGGCGCCGCGCTACCGCATGGTGGGCTCCGGCCTGCTGTGGCCGGACCTCGGCTCCTCGCGCCTCGTCTATCTGACGCCGAGCACCGGCGACCCGCCGGACCGCCAGGACAGCGCCAGCGCCGACATCTTCCGCATCACGCTCGACCCCGGCGCGGTCATCACGTTCGTGGCCGAGCTGAGCACCGACAAGCTGCCGCAGCTCTATCTGTGGGAGCCGGAGGCCTACAAGGACAAGATCAACAGCTTCACGCTCTATTTCGGCATCGTCATCGGCATTGCCGGCCTGCTGGCGCTGTTCCTCACCATTCTGTTCGTGGTCAAGAGCAGCGTGATGTTCCCGGCCGCCGCGGCGCTCGGCTGGGCGGTGCTCGCCTATATCGGCACCGACTTCGGATTCTGGGGGAAGGTGTTCAACCTCTCCGTCGAGGCCGAGCGCGTCTGGCGCGCGTCCGGCGAGGCGATCCTGGCGGCTACGCTCCTGGTGTTCCTGTTCGCCTATCTCAACCTCAACCGCTGGCACGTCCGCTACGCCCACATCACCGCCGGATGGCTCGTCTTCCTCGGCGCGCTGGTCGGGCTGGCGCTGGTGGATTCGGCGGTCGCCTCCGGCATCGCCCGCATCTCGCTGGCGCTGATCGCGGTGGCCGGACTTGGTCTCGTCGTCTATCTCGCGACGCACGGGTTCGATCGCGCGGTCCTGTTGATCCCGACGTGGCTCCTGCTGGTGACCTGGGTGTTCGCCGCGAGCCTCGCGGTGACCGGGATCGTGACCAACGACATCATCGCGCCGGCGCTGCTCGGCGGGCTCGTGCTGATCGTCATGCTGATCGGGTTCACGGTGATGCAGCACGCCTTCGCGGGCGGCATCACGACCGGCGTGGTGTCCGACGTGGAGCGCCGCGCGCTGGCGCTCACCGGCGCCGGCGACCTGATCTGGGACTGGGACGTCGCGGCCGACAAGGTGTTCACCAGCCCGGAGACCGAGAACCTGCTCGGCCTCAAGCGCGGCACCCTCGAGGGCTCGGCGGCGCGCTGGCTCGACGTGCTGCACCCGCACGACCGCGACCGCTTCCGCGCCGCGCTCGACGGCGTGCTCGATCAGCGGCGCGGCCGGCTCGCGCTCGATTTCCGCCTGCGCACCCATGACGGGCATTACCTGTGGTTCGCCCTGAAGGCGCGGCCGGTGGTCGGCTCCGACGGCGAGGTGGTGCGCCTCGTCGGCACGCTCAGCGACGTGACCGAATTCAAGAACGCCGAGGAGCGCCTGCTGCACGACGCGGTGCACGACAACCTGACCGGCCTGCCCAATCGCGAGCTGTTCCTCGACCGGCTCGAGGCGGCACTGTCGTTCGCCAAGGTCGACGCGGCGATCCGCCCGACCGTGATCGTGATCGATCTCGACCGCTTCAAGCAGGTCAACGATTCGGTCGGCGTCGCGGTGGGGGATTCGATCCTGCTCACGCTGGCGCGCCGCCTCGGCCGCCTGCTCAAGCCGCAGGACACGCTCGCGCGAATGGCCGGCGACCAGTACGGGCTCCTGCTGCTCTCCGAGCGCGAGCCCGAACGCATCACCGCCTTCGCCGACACGATCCGGCGCACCCTGCGCGCGCCGATCGCCTTCAACGACCGCGAGATCCTGCTCACCGCCTCGATCGGCCTGGCGCTCGCCGACGGCGAGCCGCGCGCGCGCGACGAGGTGCTCAAGGACGCCGAATTGGCCATGTATCACGCCAAGCGCATCGGCGGAGACCGCATCGAGGTGTTCAAGCCGGCCATGCGCGCGCGCAAGGGCGACCGGCTCACCCTGGAAACCGAGCTGCGGCGCGCGCTCGAACGGCGGGAGATTTCGCTCGTCTATCAGCCGATCGTGTGGCTGGAGGACCGCACCGTCGCCGGCTTCGAGGCGCTGATGCGCTGGGATCATCCGAAGATGGGCCGTCTGTCGCCGTCCGAGTTCATCGCGGTGGCCGAGGAGATCGGCCTCATCGTCGATCTCGGCCTGTTCGCGCTCAACGAGACCGCGCGCCAGCTGTCCGCCTGGCAGCGCACCCTGCGTCGGCGCTATCCGATCTTCGCCAGCGTCAACGTGTCGTCGCGCCAGTTATTGCGCCACGACCTGATCCAGGACGTGCGCTCGGTGCTCGCCCGCACCGGGCTTGCGCGCGGCACGCTCAAGCTCGAGCTGACTGAATCGCTGGTGATGGAGAATCCCGAATACGCCGCCCAGATGCTCGCGCGCATGCGCGAGCTGGGCGCCGGGCTGTCGCTCGACGACTTCGGCACCGGCCATTCCTCGCTCGCCTATCTGCAGCGCTTCCCGTTCGACACCATCAAGATCGACCAGTCGTTCGTGCGCGCGACCGGCAAGGGCAAGCGGCCGGTGATCCTGCGCTCGATCATCGCGCTCGCGCACGACCTCGGCATGGACGTGGTGGCGGAGGGCGCCGAAACCGACTCGGACGCGGTCGAGCTCTACCAGCTCGGGTGCGAATATGCGCAAGGCTTTGCGTTCGGCGAGCCCATGACCGCCGAGGAAGCCCACAAGCTGCTCACCCAGGAACAGCTGGAACGGGCATCGTAATCAGATGACAGATGTCAGAGATCAGATGTCAGAACGAGAAGCAGATCCTTCCTGTCCTCTGACATCTGACATCTGTCATCTGATTCATGCGTGTCCCGCTTCGCTCGACAGCTTGCCGGGCTCGATGCCGATCTTGCGCAGCGCCCGGCCGTACTTGCCCTCGATGTCCGGGCCGAAGATCAGCTCGGGGTCGGCCGCGCAGTGCAGCCAGCCGTTTTCCTGAATCTCGGTTTCCAGTTGGCCGGGAGACCAGCCGGCGTAGCCGAGCGCGAGCACCGCGCTCTGCGGTCCGTCGCCGCGGGCGATCGCCTTCAGGATGTCCAGCGTTGCGGTCAGGCAAATGCCGTCGTCGATCGGCAGGGTGGAGTTCTCGATGAAGAAATCGGCGGAATGCAGCACGAAGCCGCGTCCGGTCTCGACCGGCCCGCCCTTGAGCACCTTGACGACGCCGGCGCGCGGCGGCAGCTCGATCCGCTCGGCGTCGGAGATCACCTCGAGCTGCACCAGCAGGTCGGGGAATTTGATGTTGGGGGCCGGATGGTTGACGACGATGCCCATGGCGCCTTCCGAGGAGTGCGCGCATACGTAGATCACGCTGCGGGAGAAACGCTCATCGCGCATCGACGGCATGGCGATCAGCATCTGACCGTCGAGATAGCCCCGGCTGGCCGATTTGTCGAATGGCTTGCGCGCGATCCGCATTGGGCAAGGCTACCCCGTTCGCCGGCCGTTTGGAAACGAAACTTGTTGCCGCATGCTGCCATGATGTCGCCGCAGATCACGCCGATTTCAATGGCGCCGCATGCACCGGCCGCCTACATCTCCTGCATGACACGTAGGCATATGTCCGCATGCGCGGCAGCGGCCGTGGCGCTTGCCTGCAGTCTTGTGATCGCCGGCGCAATATTTTACTTGGCCGGGGCCGCCGAGAGTTCCGCCTGGGACGGCGGTCCGCACGCAAAGGTGCGGCTGGTCGCCGGAACCGCCGACAAGGCCGGAACCGGGATGATGCATGCCGGCATCGAGATCCAGCTCGGACCCGGCTGGAAAACCTACTGGCGTTATCCGGGCGATTCAGGCGTGCCGCCGCGCTTTCGATTCGACCGCTCGGACAATGTCGAGACCGTTGCGGTGCTGTGGCCGGCCCCGCACGGCTTCTCCGACGATGGCGGCCGGTCGATCGGCTACAAGGATGGCGTGGTCCTGCCGCTGCTCGTGATGCCGCGCGAGCCAGGCAAGCCGGTGGTGCTGCGCCTCGACCTCGACTACGCCGTCTGCGAGCGGCTGTGCGTGCCGGCCGAAGCCAAGGCCGAGCTTGCGCTCATGGGCGGCGTCGAGAATGCGGCCCTTGCCGCGAGCGAGGCGCGGGTGCCGAAACCCGTCGCGCTCGGAGAAGGCGGCGCGCTTGCCATCAAGGCGATCCACCGCGAGGCCGGCCCCCGGCCGCGCATCGTCGTCGACGTCGCGGCGCCCGTGGCCGCCGTCGTTGAATTGTTCGCCGAAGGTCCAGCCGCCGACTGGGCGCTGCCGGTTCCCGAGCCGATTGCCGGGGCTCCGTCGGGCCTCAGGCGCTTCGCGTTCGAGCTTGACGGAGTGCCGCCCGGCGCATCCGCGCAGGGCGCCGTCATCAAGCTCACCGCCGTTACGCCGGAGGCGGCGATCGAGGTTCAAACCCGTCTCGACTAATCCGGCGGGGAGGTTAAGTTACCGCCCGGCCGGCGATCCGGCCACGTCGTCCATCGGATCGGAACGCAAGGTTCCGCCTGTTGCAAACGCCTCGGAGAGGAAGACCATGACCATCAAGGCCGGCGACCGCGTGCCCGCCGCGACATTCAGAACGATGACGCCGGACGGCCCCGCGCCGAAATCGACCGATGACATTTTCAAGGGCAAGAAGGTGGTGTTGTTCGCCGTGCCCGGCGCGTTCACCCCGACCTGCCACAAGAACCATATGCCCGGCTTCGTGAAGAATGCCGACGCGATCAAGGCCAAGGGCGTCGACACCATCGCGGTCACCGCGGTGAACGACGTATTCGTCATGGACGCGTGGAAGAAGGCGTGCGGCGCCGAAGGCAAGATCGAGTTCCTGGCCGACGGCAACGGCGACTTCGCCAAGACGATCGGCCTCACCCTCGACGCGTCGGGAAACGGCCTCGGCCTGCGCTCCAAGCGCTATTGCATGCTGGTCGACGACGGGGTGGTCAAGAGCATCGGCGTCGAGGACAAGCCTGGGGTCGACGTCTCCAGCGCCGACAGTCTGCTCAAGCAGCTGTGACGAACTCCCTCTCCCCGCTTGCGGGGAGAGGGTTGGGGTGAGGGGGCGTCGGTGGGTGCGCGCTTTCCTCAGACGCCCCCTCACCCGACGCGCTTCGCGCGTCGACCTCTCCCCGCAAGCGGGGAGAGGTAATACCAACGGCCTCAAGCAATGACCCATCAGCTGTCATCGTCCGCGCAGGCGGACGATCCAGTATCCGCTGACGTTTCAGAAGAATCTTCGACCGTTGTGTTCACTGGATGCCCCGCCTTCGCGGGGCATGACGAGTCAGAGTCTAGTTCCGTTGGCATAGGAACCTCACGATTGCTCGCGCGCTTCCGTCAGGCCCTGCTGCGCCAGGCGGTCGGCGCGCTCGTTGAGATCGTCGCCGGCATGACCGCGCACCCAGTGCCAGCGCACGTCGTGCTGCTTGAGGGCCGCGTCGAGCCGCTGCCACAGATCGACGTTCTTCACCGGCTTGCGGTCGGCGGTGCGCCAGCCGTTGCGCTTCCACTGCTCGATCCAGCCGGTGATGCCGCCGCGCAAATACTGGCTGTCGGTGTAGAGGTCGACGCGGCAGGGCCGCTTGAGCGCCTCGAGCGCGGCGATCGCCGCCATCAGCTCCATCCGATTGTTGGTCGTATGCGCGTCGCCGCCCTTGAGCTCCTTCTCGTGGTCGTTCCAGGCGAGGATCGCGCCCCACCCGCCCGGCCCCGGATTGCCCGAGCACGCACCGTCGGTGTGGATGGTGACCCGCGGCAGGCTTGGGCGCTGCGCCGTCATTCCGCGATCCCGTAATCTGCGACGCTGCGCGCCGCCTGGTGGAACCGCAGCTTGCGGAAATATTCGAGCGGGTCCTTGGGCCGCACCAGCGCACCCGGCGGCACGTCGAGCCAATCGACCAGGCGCGTGAGCAGGAAGCGCAGCGCGGCGCCGCGCGCGAGCAGCGGCAGGTGCGTGCGCTCGGCGGCCGAGAGCGGACGCGCCTTGCCGTAGGCCTGGAGCAGCGCGCGCCCCTTGGTCACGTTGTAGGAGTGGTCGGGCTCGAAGCACCAGGCGTTGAGACAGATGGCGATGTCGTAGGCGAGCGTATCGGTGCAGGCGAAATAGAAGTCGATCAGGCCGGACAGCTCCCGGCCGAGGAAAAACACGTTGTCGGGGAACAGGTCGGCATGGATGACGCCCTGCGGCAGCTCGCGCGGCCAGTGCCGCTCGAGATGATCGAGTTCCGCCGCGACGGCTTGCCCGAGCCCCGGCTGCAGGCGGTCGGCGCGCCCGCCGGCCGCTTGGGAGAGCGGGCGCCAGCCTTCGACCGACAGGGCGTTCTTGCGCTTGAGCGCAAAATCGCTGCCGGCGAGATGCAGCCGAGCGAGCGCGTCGCCGACCGCCGCGCAGTGCCCGGCATTGGGCCGGCGAATCCACATGCCGTCGAGGAACGTGACGACGGCGGCCGGCCGGCCGGCGAGCGTGCCGAGCACGCTGCCGTGCCGGTTCTTGACCGGCTGCGGGCAGGTCAGGCCGCGGCTCGCGAGATGTTCCATCAACCCGAGGAAGAACGGCAGGTCGTGCGGCGCGACGCGCTTCTCATAGAGCGTGAGGATGAAATAGCCGCGGCTCGCATGGACGAGGAAATTGGAGTTCTCGACCCCTTCGGCGATGCCCTTGTAGGCGAGCAGCTCGCCGAGGTCGTAATCGGCGAGGAACGCGGAAAGGTCCTCCGCGGCGACGTCGGTGTAGACCGCCATGCCTACTCCGCCGCCTGATGGTCCCGTAATGGGCGCGGCAGCGGAAAGAACATGTCCTCGTTTGCCCCCGCGACGGTTTCGATGCTCAGCTCGTAACGCTGCGCCAGCGCGTCGACGATCTCCCCGACCAGCACTTCCGGCGCCGAGGCGCCTGCCGTGACGGCGACGCTGCGCATGTCGGCGAGCCGCGCCCAGTCGACGTCGTCCGCGCGCTGCACCAGCGCCGCATAGGCACAGCCGGCGCGCTCGGCGACTTCCTTGAGGCGCTGCGAGTTCGACGAGTTGGGCGCCCCCACCACCAACAGGCCGTCGACCTGGTCGGCCACCCGCTTGACCACCTCCTGCCGGTTGGTGGTGGCGTAGCAGATGTCCTCCCGGTGCGGTCCGACGATCGAGGGAAACCGGCGTTTGAGGAACTCGACGATCTCGGCGGTGTCGTCGACCGACAAGGTCGTCTGGGTCACGTAGGCGAGCCGCTGCGGATCGCGCGGGACGAACGCCGCCGCCTCCTGGAGCGATTGCACCAGCGTGACCGCGCCGGCCGGCAGCTGGCCGACGGTGCCGATCACCTCCGGGTGGCCGGCGTGCCCGATCAGGACGATCTCGCGCCCGCGCCGGTGGTGCAGCTCGGCCTCGCGATGCACCTTGGTGACCAGCGGACAGGTGGCGTCGATCGCCCGCAGATGGCGCCGCTGCGCCTCGTCGGGGACCGATTTCGGCACCCCATGGGCGGAAAATACCACCGGGGCGTCGCTGCTCGGGATCTCGTCGAGATCCTCGACGAACACCGCCCCCTTGGCGCGCAGGGCCTCGACCACGTAGCGGTTGTGCACGATTTCGTGGCGCACGTAGACGGGCGGGCCGTACATGTCGAGGGCGCGCTCGACCGTCTCGATGGCGCGCACCACGCCGGCGCAGAAGCCGCGCGGGGCGCACAGCAGCACCCGCAGCGGCGGCTTGGGGTCGGTCGATTGGACGGCGAGGTCGGCCATTGCGGGCTCCGGTGAGGAGCGCTGCTCAAATTTACCACATCGATCCCGACATGGGGCGGGCATCGGCGGACTGTCAAGCGCGACTCAGTCCCGCATGCGTCGCCACGCGGCATTGGACAGGACGGGCCCGGCTGCCTATATTCGGATCACTTTCCTGTCATCGCCGATGACATGAGGCTTCGCCCGCGGGCGGGCGGAGCGCCAGGGAGATTTTGCCGAGGGAGATTGCCATGCCCACGTCGCCGTTGATGCCGAAGGCCACGGCCGTTTGGCTGGTCGAGAACACCGCGCTGACGTTCGACCAGATCGCCGACTTCTGCAAGCTGCACCCGCTCGAGGTGAAGGCGATCGCCGACGGCGACGCCGCCCAGGGCATCAAGGGGCTCGACCCGGTGAGCACCGGCCAGCTCAGCCGCGAGGACATCGAGCAGGCCGAGGCCGATCCGGAGCGGCGCCTCAAGCTCGCCGACCCCAAGGTGCGGCTGCCGGAGCCCAAGTCCAAGAAGGGCCCGCGCTACACGCCGGTGTCGCGCCGGCAGGACCGGCCGAACGCGATCCTGTGGCTGCTGCGCAACCATCCGGAGCTCAAGGATGCGCAGATCATGCGCCTCGTCGGCACCACCAAGTCGACCATCCAGGCGATCCGCGACCGCACCCACTGGAACGCGCCCAACCTGCAGCCGATGGATCCGGTGACGCTCGGCCTGTGCTCGCAGATCGACCTCGACTTCGAGGTCCAGCGCGCCGCCAAGGAGAAGCCGGTCGAGGCCGAGGCGGAGCGCGGCGCCACCCTGCTGCCCGCCGAGGTGACGACCGCCGAGTCGCGCGCCGAGCCCGGCGCACCGGCCGCAAAACCATCGGGCGAACTCGACGTCGACGCGGTGTTCGCCAAGCTCAAGCAGATCGGCGGCAAGCAGGACAAGGACGAGGAAGGCGGCGGCGCGTAGTCTCCCTCTCCCCGCTTGCGGGGAGAGGGTTGGGGTGAGGGGGCCTCTGTGAGTGAGTGGCTTTGCCCCAACGCCCCCTCACCCGGCTCGCTTCGCTCGCCGACCTCTCCCCGCAAGCGGGGCGAGGTAACCTCACCCCAATTCGAACGTGGTGACGCCGTAGATGCGCGGCAGCGCGATCGGCCGGATCGGTCCGGTGTACATGCGCGCGGTCTCGAACACCGGCGCCAGGCCGCGCTCGTCCGCCAGCGCCGCCGCCTCGCGGTTCGGCTCCGGCACGTCGATAAAAATGTCGCCGCCCGCCTTGGCGATCACCAGCGCGTCGAACACGGCCGCCGCCGCGTCGAAGTCGTCGGCGATGAGCGGCCCGATCTTGCATCCGACGCGGCAGGAGCGGATCACGCCCCAGGCGACCAGCTTGCCGTCGCGCATCAGGGCACGGCCGATATGGCCGGGCGCGCCGGTCCACCCGCGCAGAAACCCAGTGCGCCGCGCCGGAAACACGGTGGCGTCGTCGGCGAGCACGGCTGCGAACGGGACCGCGGCGAGATCGACGATGCCGCGGGCCGGCTTCTCGGCCGGCTTGATCGTGCCGCCGTGGCGCACGTTGCGATAGGCGAGGGTGAAGCCGGACTTTTTGTAGTTCTCCTGCTGGTCGATGACGCCGTCGAGGCCGACCGTGCGCTCGCCCGCGTGCGCCATGCCGGCCTGCCAGATGCGCAGGCCATAGCCGCGCCCGCGCAAATCGCGCCGCACGATGTAGAAACCGAGGAACGCGAAGCGCTCGCCGTAATTGACGACCGAAATGGTCGCCGCGGCCTCGCCGTCGAGCTCGCCCAGGAAAAATCCGTGCGGATCGGCGCGGGCGAAGCAGGCCGCATCGGCCAAGCCCGGATTCCAGCCTTCGCCCGCCGCCCAGTAGATCGGCAGCGCGACCTCGTCCGGCCGCATCGCGCGCACATGAAAGCCGTCGGAATTCATGGCTTCGGCTTGTGGTGCGCGTGCCAGTGCCGGGCGATATCGATGCGCCGCGTCACCCACACGCGCTCGTGCGCCAGCACGTGATCGAGGAAGCGCGCAAGCGCAGCGAGCCGTCCGGGGCGGCCGACCAGCCGGGCGTGCAATCCGATCGACAGCATTTTCGGCGCCTCGGCGCCTTCCTGATAAAGCACGTCGAAACTGTCGCGCAGGTAGGCGAAGAACTGGTCGCCGGAATTGAACCCCTGCGCCACCGCAAAGCGCATGTCGTTGGAATCGAGCGTGTAGGGAACGACGAGATGCGGCCCCTTGGGTCCGGCGACCCAGTAGGGCAGATCGTCCGCGTAGGAATCCGAGTCGTAGAGAAAGCCGCCTTCCTCGATCACCAGCCGGCGCGTATTGACGGAGCCGCGCCCGAGATACCAGCCGAGC
The DNA here is from genome assembly GCA_035636455.1 of Xanthobacteraceae bacterium. Taxonomy (GTDB): domain Bacteria; phylum Pseudomonadota; class Alphaproteobacteria; order Rhizobiales; family Xanthobacteraceae; genus AP-16. The sequence continues at coordinate 452 of DASPZC010000049.1, read as the reverse complement.
GGCCGCGCGCCGGTGACCTCCGTGTGGATGCGGATCGCCTCGTCGAGGTGCTTGCGCTCGTCGGCCTCGGCAAAATCCTTGTACTCGATCCAGCGCAGGCCGTGGCTCGCGATCTCCCAGTCCGCTTCTTTCATGGCAGCGACCGCGTCCGGATTGCGCATCAAGGCAGTGGCGACGCCGTAGACGGTGAGCGGGACACGGCGCCCGGTGAACAGGCGCCAGATGCGCCAGAAGCCGGCGCGCGCGCCGTACTCGTAGACCGACTCCATGTTCATGTGGCGCTGGCCCGGCCAGGGTTTTGCGCCGACGATTTCGGAGAGGAACGCCTCGGAGGCGGCGTCGCCGTGCAGGATCGAGTTCTCAGCCCCCTCCTCGTAGTTGAGCACGAACTGCACGGCCAAGCGGGCGCCGCCCGGCCATTGCGGATCGGGCGGCGTGCGGCCGTAGCCGAC
>DASPZC010000048.1:0-6685 GCA_035636455.1 Xanthobacteraceae bacterium | reverse complement strand
ATGCTGGTGCGCCGCCTCGCCGACCTGTACGGCGGCCGGCCGGGCACGCTCGGCCTGATCCGGCTGATCCGCCACGTCATCGCGCATCTCGCCATGACCGGCGGCATGGCGGCCGGCGACAGCCTCATCCAGCAAGTGCTCGGCCACGGGGTTGCGGCCAAGCTCTCGGCGCGGCTCGGCGAAGGCGTGCTCAACGGGCTGCTCACCGCGCGGCTCGGGCTGGCGGCGATCGAGGTCGCGCGGCCGCTGCCGTTCGTCGCTCTGGCGCGCCCGGCGCTCGGCGATCTCGTGCCCGACCTTTTGGCGCGGCGCGGCGGCGCGGCGGCCGAACCAACGGACCCGAACGATCAGCCCGGCAGCACGTCCGCCGGCAGTGCATCGGGCCGATAGGTGCCGGGCCGGTTGCGGCGGGCGTAGGTCGCCATCTGCCACAGCAACATCGCCAGAAAGGCGCCGATGAGCGCGGCCGCCGCGATCGCATCGTTGCGCAGCGCCACCACCGCCAAGGCGGCGATCGCCAAGCCGGTGGCGAGGCTCACGGCGAGCGTCGGCCAATAGAGCAACGGCGGCGCGCCGCGCTCGAACGAGGTCTGGCCGCCGGCCGCGGCGATGCGCCGGTGCAGTTCGGCCACGAAGTTCGCATAGCCGTCGTCGAGCCGCTCGTGCTCGGCGATGCCCTTCCACGACGACGAGGCGATCGTGAGCTTGGGTCCGGCCGCGGGCCAAATCTCCGCGACGAAGCGCCGGCGCTGCATCGGCGCCGGCCGGAACGATAATCGCACGCGTCGGATGCGGCCGTAGGGGACGCGATCGGATCGCGCGCCGAGGCGCCACTCGATCACGTCGGCGCGAAGCCGGAAGTGCCACGGCGTGCCGGCGAGCGAAGGCTTGTACGCATAGAGCGGATCGCCGCTCGCGGGATCGGCCGAATAGCCGAAACGGACGCCCGACCTCGCATCCATGGATGCTCTGCCGCCTTGCTTGCTGCGCGCACGTTCATCCGCCGAAACGCCCCGCCGGTCAAACGCTTGCCGCGCTGCGTTCTTTCCGCATAGTGCTAGAGCATGATCCCGAAAAAGCCTGCCCCGGACTTGATCCGGGGTGGGTACCGGTTTTCGGAAAAGATCATGCTTCCCACAACAAGCTAGAGCCGCACGCATGACGATCGATGCAGACGCACGTGAGGAAGCGCGGCATGGCGGGACGTTCTTCGTCCCACATGATCTCGCCGCGCCCATCGTCGGCGCGGCCGCGGGCCCGCTCGCCGGGCTCACGGCCGCCGTCAAGGACATGTACGACATCGCGGGCGAGCGCACCGGCGGCGGCAGTCCGGATTGGCTCGCCGCGCAGGCGCCCGCGTCAACGCATGCCGCCGCGGTCGCAAAGCTTCTCGACGCCGGCGCGACCATCATCGGCAAGACGGTCTGCGACGAGTTCTTCTACAGCGTCACCGGCGCCAACGCCCATTACGGCACGCCGGTCAACCTGCGCGCGCCGGGACGGCTGCCGGGCGGCTCGTCGAGCGGAGCGGCGGCGGCGACCGCGGCGGGCGCCTGCGACTTCGCGCTCGGCAGCGACACCGGCGGCTCGGTGCGCATCCCCGCCGCCTTGTGCGGCATCTATGGACTGCGTCCGACCCTCGGCCGCGTCGATCTGTCGGGCGCCATGGCCATGGCGCCCTCCTTCGACGTCGCCGGCTGGTTCGCCCACGGCCCCGGCGTTCTGCTGCAGGTGGGCCGCGTCCTGCTCGATGAGGATTGGGACGAGACGCCGCCGCCCATCCGCGGCCTGCTCATCGCCGACGACGCCTTCGCCGAGGCCGATCCCGCCGTTGTCGCGTTGCTCGGCCGGGCGCTCGCCGTTGCCGCGGAGGAGCTTCCCTCGCCCGCGCACGACAATGTCGCGCCGGACGGCCTCGACGCCTGGCGCGAGAGCTTTCGCATCATCCAGGCGCGCGAGGTGTGGGGCATCTACGGCGAGTTCATCGAACGGCACCGGCCGAACCTCGGTCCCGGCATTCGCGAGCGCATGGCGTTCGCCGCGACGGTGACGGCGCAAGCCGCCGAGGCGGCGCTCAAGACGCAATCCGTTGCGCGCGAGCGCGTGAGCAGCCTGCTGCCGCCCGGCACCGTCATGGCGCTGCCGACCGCGCCCTGCATCGCCCCGCGCATCGACACGCCGGCGCAGGCCCTCGACTCCTACCGCACGCGCGTGATGCGTCTGACCTGCATCGCCGGGCTCTCCGGCCTGCCCCAGGTGACGATCCCGATCGGCACCGTGGACGATTGCCCGGTCGGCCTGTCGTTCATCGCCTGGGCCGGCGGCGACGGGGCGCTGCTGTCGCTCGCCACCAGGATGGCGAAATATTGCGGGCAGCTGAGCGAGTGAAATGAGGGATGTGATCATGCTCGGCGGCCCTAACGGCGCGGGTAAAACGACGCTCGCTCCGCGCCTACTGCCTGGAGCCCTCGGGATCCGCGAATTCGTGAATGCGGACGAAATTGCCCGCGGGCTATCACCATTCAATCCTGAAGGAAGCGTCTTTCTGGCCGGCCGACTGATGGTCGAGCGGATTCGAGCCCTTGCCGGCGCCGGCGAGAGCTTTGCGTTCGAGACGACGTGCTCGGGCCGCGGACACGCAAATCTGCTACGCATGTGCCGCGCTGCCGGATATCGTTTGACCCTGGTATTTCTCTGGTTGCCGTCTCCGCACATGGCGTTGGCCCGGGTCGCGCGCCGGGTACGTGAAGGCGGACATCGCATTCCCGACGATGTTGTAGTCCGCCGCTACCAGGCAGGACTTCGAAATATGCGGCACCTATATTTGCCGCTCGTAGATATCGGCTATATTTACGACAATGCCGATGGGCGCGGCGAGCTGATTGCGGAGCGGCAGCCCGATGCGCCGCTCATTTTGCACGATCCCGTACGGTGGAAACTGATCGAGGACGCGACCCGATGATCGACCTGACGAACGGCGAAATGAGAGAGGCGATCCTGCGCGCTCTCAACGAGAACGCCAAGCATTTTCGCGATGCCGCGAAATCAAAGAAAGCGAAACGAAGAGCAAAACCGCGTCCTCGTTCGACAGCGAAACCGCATCGAATCCAGTCGCCGCGCCGGCGTGCGAAAGCGTAAGCCGTAGACCGCACGGAGCGAAATGCGAAGTCAATGCTCCCGGATTGCGCTTCGCTCCATCCGCGCTACCGCACCAATTCCCGCATCGCCCGGTCGAGCCCGTCGAGGGTGAGCGGATACATCCGCCCGCCCACGAGCTGGCGGATCATGCGGATCGAGTAGGTCATGTCCCACTGGTTCTCCGGCACCGGATTGAGCCACACGCAGGCCGGATAGGTGCGCGTGATCCGCTCGAGCCACACCGCGCCCGCCTCCTCGTTGAAGTGCTCGATCGAGCCGCCCGGCGTGGTGATCTCGTAGGGGCTCATCGAGGCGTCGCCGACGAAGATCGTCTTGTAGTCGTGCGGATAGGTGTGCAGCAGGTCCCAGGTCGGCGTCGTGTCGTCGTAACGCCGCCGGTTCTGCCGCCACATCCGCTCGTACGGGCAATTGTGGAAGTAGAAATAGTCCATGTGCTTGAACTCGGTGCGCGCGGCGGAGAACAGCTCCTCGACCGCCCGCACGTGCCAGTCCATCGAGCCGCCGATGTCGAAGAACAGCAGCACCTTGACGGCGTTGTGCCGTTCGGGCCGCAGCTTGATGTCGAGATAGCCCTTGTGCGCCGTGTCCTTGATGGTGCCGTCGAGGTCGAGCTCCTCGGGGGCGCCGGTGCGGGCGAACTTGCGCAGCCGGCGCAGCGCGATCTTGATGTTGCGGGTGCCGAGCTCGACGGTGTCGTCGAGGTCCTTGAACTCGCGCCTGTCCCACACCTTGACGGCGCGGAAATTGCGGTTGCCGTCCTGGCCGATGCGCACGCCCTCCGGATTGTAGCCGTAGGCGCCGTAGGGCGAGGTGCCGGCGGTGCCGATCCACTTCGAGCCGCCCTGGTGGCGGCCTTTCTGCTCGGCGAGGCGCTTGCGCAATGTCTCCAAGAGCTTGTCGAGGCCGCCCATCGCCTCGATCTCTCTCTTCTCCTCTTCGGTGAGATATTTCTCCGCCAGCTTCCTGAGCCATTCCGCCGGAATCTCGGCGGCGAGCGCCTCCTCCATCAGCTCGAGGCCCTTGAACACCTTGCCGAACACGCGGTCGAACTTGTCGAGGTTGCGCTCGTCCTTGATCAGCGCCGCGCGCGACAGATAGTAGAAGCCCTCGACCCGGCGCGCCGCGAGGTCGTGCTCCATCGCCTCCATCAGGGTGAGATACTCGCGCAGCGTCACCGGCACGCCGGCGGATTTGAGCTCGTGGAAGAAGGTGACGAACATTTTGGGCGCGGGCCTCCGGCGCGACAGTTCGCCGGAACATGGCCCCGGTCAAGCGATTGCGCGCACATGGCCCCGGTGGGCTCACGGCTCCCGGAAAGCCCATTCAACTCAATAGCATAGAAGATACGAAAATATATCTTGTGCTATATTCCTCAATGAGCTATCTTAAGATATATCTTTCGCACACAGGAGAACCAGACATGTTCGGCATCAGACACCGTGAACCGCACCATCAACGCCACTGCGCCGGCGGACGCCCTCGGCGCGGCCGGTTTTTCGGCGGCCCCGGCCGGGGCGGCCGCGGAATGGGCGGCGACGACATGATGCGCGCCGGGCGGATGTTGGCGCAGGGGGATCTGCAGCTCATCGCGCTTGCGCTCATCGCCGAGCAGCCGCGCCACGGCTACGAGATCATCAAGCTGCTCGAGGAGAAAACCTCCGGCTGGTACAGCCCGAGCCCCGGCATTGTTTACCCGACGCTGACCTATCTCGAGGAAACCGGGTACGTGACCGCGCAGACCGAAGGGAGCAAGAAGCTCTACACCATCACCGACCAGGGACGTGCCCATCTCGAAGCAAACCGCGATCTCGCCGATACCGTGCTCGAACGGTTGTCGATGGTCGGAGAGCGGTTCGCGCGTTGGCGCCGGATGTGCGGGCGGGACGGCGACGATCGCCACGCGGTGCCGCCGCTGGTCGAGGCCGCCATCAGCAATCTTCGCGAGGCCGCGACGAAGCGTCTGGAGGACGACGCAGAGTCCGAGGCGCGCGTGGTCGAAATTCTGGCGCGCGCCGCCATGGAGCTGAAGCGCAACAACTGAGCGGGCGGTCGATCGCCTGCGCAGCCTCACGCCACGCCGAGCTTCTTCTGCAGGCTGGTCGACGACGTCGTGTACTGGAACACGAGGCGTTTGTCCGGAAACACGTAGCGGTACGCCTTCTGGGCCATCAGGGCGACTTCGTGGAAGCCGGACAGGATCAGCTTGAGCTTGCCCGGGTACCAGTTGATGTCGCCGACCGCGAAAATGCCGGGGGTTCTGGTCTCAAAGGCGGCGGTGTCGACCGGGATCAGCTCGCCCTCGTGCATGTCGATGCCCCAATTGGCGACCGGGCCGAGCTTCATGGTCAACCCGAAGAACGGCAGCATGGTGTCGCACGCGACCTTAGCGACGGCGCCGTCGCTGCCCTTCACGGCCGCCCCGGTGAGCATGCCGTCCGCGCCTTCGAGCGCGGTCACCTGGCCGATCTTCAGATCCATCGCGCCCTGGGCGACCAGCGCGCGCATTTTGCCGACGCTGTCCGGCGCGGCGCGGAAATCGTCGCGCCGATGCAGCAGCGTCAGGCGCTTGGCGATCGGCTGCAGGTTGAGCGTCCAGTCGAGGGCGGAATCGCCGCCGCCGACGATGAGCAGGTCCTTGTCGCGGAACGCGTCCATCTTGCGCACCGCGTAGAACACCGACTTGCCCTCGTAGGCGTCGATGCCGGGAATCGGCGGCTTCTTCGGCTGGAACGAGCCGCCGCCGGCCGCGATCACCAGCACCTTCGCCTCGAACGCCTTGCCGCAGTCGGTGATCACGCGGAACAGCGGGTCGCCGATCTTCTCGATGCTCTCGACCATTTCGCCGAGGTGGAACGTCGGGCCGAACGGCTTGATCTGCGCCATCAGCGCGTCCACCAAGCCCTCGCCGGTGATGTAGGGGATGGCCGGGATGTCGTAGATCGGTTTCTCCGGATAGAGTTCGGCGCACTGGCCGCCCGGCTTGTCGAGGATGTCGACGAGGTGCGCCTTCATGTCGAGCAGGCCGAGCTCGAACACCGCGAACAGGCCGATCGGGCCCGCGCCGATGATCAGCACATCGGTTTTGATCGTTTCCATCGCCACATGCTTCATGCCTGCCGCTCCGGGGTACTCACCACCAGTCCATCGAGCGCTTCGGTCACCTTGATCTGGCAGGACAATCGCGAGGTCGGCCTGACCTCGAAGGCAAAATCGAGCATGTCCTCTTCCATCGGCGCCGGCTCGCCGGTCTTTTCGCGCCAGGCCTCGTCCACGTAGACGTGGCAGGTCGAGCACGCGCAGGCGCCGCCGCACTCCGCCTCAATGCCGGGAACTCCGTTCTTGATCGCCGTCTCCATGACGGTCGACCCGAGTTCGCCGTCCACGGTACGGGACTGTCCGGCCGTATCGATATAGGTGATCTTGGGCATCGACGCGCGTCGGGAACCGGGGGAAATGGTCGGCCGGACCAATGGGCCGCTTCCTATAACGGTTCGCGGCGCGAGCGCCAACCCCGCCCAAGGCGGAT
>DASPZC010000047.1:0-3268 GCA_035636455.1 Xanthobacteraceae bacterium | reverse complement strand
TGCATGCGCGCGGATTCACCCACGTTCGTCTGCCGGTCACGGCCGAGTTCCTGATGGACGCGTTCAGCGGCGCGCAGGAGATCGCACGGCAATCGGCCGAGCTCGATCGCGCCATCGACGGCCTGATCGCCATCGGCTTCGGCGTCAGCCTCGACATGCATCCGGGCAGCCGGTTCGCCGAGCTCTATCTGGCCGAGCCGAAGCGCGCCTACGACCTGCTCGAAGCGCTCTGGCGCAGCCTGGCGCGGCGCTACGCGCACCGTCCCGCCGACCGCCTGTTCTTCGAAGTGCTCAACGAGCCCAACGTCAACCGTCGCGTCTGGAACGCGGACGGGCCGCGCCTCGTGGAGGCGATCCGCCGCGAGGCGCCGGCGCACACGATCGTCTACGGCGGGACGCACTATCAGCGCATCGACGCGCTCGACGAGATGCGCCCGGTCGGCGATGCGAACGTGGTCTATGCGGTCCACTTCTACGATCCGATGGTATTCACCCATCAGGGGCTCGATTGGTCGGCCGACGATCCCCTGCGCTTCCTCCAGGGCGTGCCGTTCCCGGCGCAACTCACCGACCGGGCGGTCGAGCGGCTGCTGCAGCGGCTCGCCATGGAAGGCCGGGCGGCCGCGGCGGCGCAGCTGGTGATCCAGTTGCGCCGGCCGTGGACCGACGAGCGGATCGACGCCGAGTTCGCCCGGGCGCAAGCGTGGGCCGCCGGTCAGCGCACCGCCGTCATCGTCAACGAATTCGGCGTGCTGAGCTGGAAGGCCGCGCCGGCCGCGCGCGTCCGCTGGCTCGCGGCCGTGCGCCGCGCGGCCGAGCGCCACTGCATCGGCTGGGCGCATTGGGATTACGCGGACGGCTTCGGCTTCGTGCGCCGGCTGGAGGACGGCCGCGAGCGCCCCGACGAAGCGATCGTCAGCGCATTGGTGGGCGGTTAGACGCCTCTATTTGTCTGAGAGCGGCCCCCCACGAGCACCTCATTCGGCACTTCTTGCACGTAGCGAGCTTCTCGAAGTCGAAGGGCATGCCTGGTGCCGGCGCTAGTCGCCGCTCCGCTTCATGAGCCAGTTCGCGAGGAGAACGGCGAGCAGCGCCCCGACAAGCTGCGCAGCGATGAACGCCGCCACCCCGGCCGGCGCAATGCCGGCGAAGGTGTCGGACAACAACCGCGCAATGGTGACGGCCGGGTTGGCAAACGACGTCGAGGCGGTGAACCAATAGGCGGAGGTGATGTAAAGCCCGACCGCGTAGGGCACCGAGGCCCTCGCGCAGGACAGGCAGCCGAGAATGGTCAGCACCAGCCCGAAGGTCGCAACCCCTTCGGCAAACCATTGCCCGGGCCCGGTCCGCACCGTCTGCGACACCTGCCAGAGCGGAAGGTCGAACATCGCATGCGCGGCGAGAACGCCGACGATGCCGCCGAGGATCTGGACGCCGACGTAGACGACGGCTTCGCGCCACGCCAGCTCGGCGCGCAACGCAAAGGCGAGCGACACCGCCGGATTGAAGTGCGCCCCCGACAGCGGGCTGAAAATCAGAATCAACACGACGAGCATCGCTCCCGTCGGCAGCGTGTTGCCGAGGAGCGCGATCGCGTCGTTTCCGCCGGCCAGCCTGGCGGCCATGATCCCCGAGCCGACGATGGCCGCCAGCAGAAACGCCGTACCGAGCCATTCGGAGAAAGCACGCTTGCCCAGAGACGGCATCAATGCGTCTCTTCGGCCTTTGCCGTCGCGCCGTCCATGCGGCCGATGTCCTTCAGCTTCGACTGCAAGCCGAGGCGATCGAGACTTCGGATGGGCAGCGCGGTGAAAATCCCGATGCGCTGAAACAGCATCCGGTAGGCGTCCTTGAAGGCCAGCGCGACCTCGGCCGCGGAGCCTTTGGCCTCGGCCGGATCGGGGATGCCCCAATGCGCGGTCATCGGCTGTCCCGGCCAAACCGGGCAGGTTTCGCCCGCCGCGTTGTCACAGACGGTGAACACGAAATCGAGCGCCGGCGCGCCGGGCACGGCGAATTCGTCCCACCCCTTCGAGCGAAAGGCCGAGGTGTCGTAGCCGAGGCTTTGCAGGAGCCCGATCGCCTGCGGGTTCACCTGTCCCTTCGGCCGGCTCCCCGCACTGTGGGCCCGAAAGCGTCCCTGCCCGAGCTTGTTCAGGATGGCTTCGGCCATGATCGAGCGCGCCGAATTGCCGGTGCAGAGGAACAGCACCCGATAGACGCGCCCGCCCGTCATGCGGCAGCCGCGCAACCGCAGGCCGGCTCCGCGACGGGCTTCGCCGCGCAGCAGGCCTGCTCGGCAGGATGCGCCACGCGCGCCGTGTTTTCGCCGGTGCCGTCGCCGTAGAGCGTGCTCTCGCCGGTCGTGAAGAAGGTCTCCCACGAAATTCCCGACGGATCGTCGATCCAGGCCTTCTCGCCCTTGGCGTAGCAGCAGGTGGTCTGGCCTTGTTCGATGACGGTGCCGCCGGCCTTGTGCAGGCGGGCATAGACGTCGTGCAGCTCGTCCTTGCTCTCGACCTGAATCCCCAAGTGATCGAGCCCCGGCTGCTTGCCGCGGGTCGAAATGGCGAAATTGATGCGCGGATCGTCGAGCATCCACTTCGCGTAATCCGGCTTCACGACGGCGGGCGCCGCCGCGAACAGCGCGGAGTAGAAGCCGATCGCCTGCGGCAGGCTCTCGACGCCGACATGCACGTGGAAACGCTTCATGACGCGGTCTCCCTGATTTTTCGGCGGGTGGTCTTGGCGGGAACGCAGGCCGCCGGAGCGCAGGATGCGTCGCCACGGCAGCAATTCTCGGTGAGATAGCCGAGCAGCGCGTTCATGGTGTCGTAGCGCGCCGCATAGATCATCGAGCGCCCGTCGCGGCGCACGGAGACGAGCCCCGCCTCCCGCAACCGGTCGAAATGGAAGGTCAGCGTATTGGGGGGAAGGCCGATGGTCGCCGCCACTTCCCCGGCGGGCAGGCCTTCCGGTCCCGCCTGCACCAGCAGGCGGTAGGTTTCCAGGCGGTGATCCTGGGCGAGCGCCGCCAGGGCCGCGACGGCATCGGCTTTTCTCATATTTCAATGATTATCGAAGTGTCGGGGACCTGTCAAGAATTATTTCGATGATCATCGAAATATTTCTTGCGCCGTCGAAGCGCTCGCCCGGAGGCAGGAACGGACCGGCCGAGCCCGCGCGCGCGGCCGGCGGTGCCGCCCGGCGCTGGCGATTGACGGCGGCGCGGCGTAAGCTGTCCCCGGGGTGACCGCCATCATGCGTG
>DASPZC010000046.1:0-18144 GCA_035636455.1 Xanthobacteraceae bacterium | reverse complement strand
TCGATGACGATGTCGCTCATCGCCGCCCGAACCTCGCGACGGCGCCGACCAGGACCAGAAGCGCGATGGCGATGATGCCGACGCCGGTGATGCCCCACACGGTCGAGGTCGATACCCCGATGCGGAAGTTGGCGGAGGCGTTCTCGCCCCGCGTCGTCGCCCGCAGCGAGGTGACGTAGTCGCCGGCGATCGCCTTCTCGGACGGCGTGATCAGCGCCTGCACCTCGCGGCTCTGGCCCGGCGCCAGGCTGTCGACGGTCTTCGGCTCGAACGCCACCTTCCAGCCCGACGGTCCGCTGCCCGACAGCTCGACGTCCTCGGCCGGCGCCGTGCCGGTATTGGTCACCTCGATCGGGATCGTGCTTTCCTTGCCGGCGGTGGCGGTGGCGCTGAGCACGCCGCCGCGCCCGGCGAGGCTGAGCTGCGGCTGGCCGGTGATCTCGAGCGCCACCTTGGTCTCGACGTTGGCGTCCTCGGCGGCGGCCCGCATCGTGACCGCGTACGGGCCGGCCTTGACCGTGCTCGGCGGCCGCACCTTGAACTTCACGTCCTTGCTCTGCCCGGCCTCGATCGGGATCGAGCTGAGTTCCTGACTGCCGTAGGATTCGGTGAACGAGGTCTCGAAATTCTGCGGCGCCTGGGCGGCGAGGCTCACCAGCAAATTCTTGCCGCTGTCGTTCTTGACGGCGATCGTGTACTCGAAGCTCGATTTCGCGGTGCCGCGCAGATTGGGCAGGCGCGGCTCGACCGAGAGTTTCGCCGGCAAATCCTTGGCGAAAGCCACCACGATCGGCAGGTTGACATTGGCGTCCTTGCCCTTGGCGGTGACGGTGAGCGTCTGCTTGCCGCTGGCGTTGGCCGGGACCTCGAGGCGCAGCTGCAGCGAGACGCTGGCGTTGGTCGCCGGCATGGCCGCGGCCACCGGCTGGCCGCCGCCGAGCAGGCTCGCCTGCCAGCCGGCCGGCACGCCGTCCACGCTGACCTCGAGCATTTCAGGCGGAAGGCCGTAGTTCTGCAGGCGCAGGCTGACCGTCGACGTGGTGCCGGGCCGCACCGTGATCGAGGGGAAGTCGGCCATCAGGAAGAGGCCCTTGACCCCGGCCGGCGGCTCGTCCGCCGCCATGGCGGGGCCGGTGAGGGCGAGAACAGCTGCGGTGAGCGCGAGAGCAAGACCTCGCATGGGAGCATCTCCGGAAAGGTGTGAGGTATTCCAGGATTGCGGACCTGCCCTAGCACGGACGGGACGGTGCCGGAATGGGCGTCGGTTTGCGCCGTTACGACAAATCGGCGCAGGTTCGGAAATCAATGCGTTGCCGTGCTCGCAAGCTTGGGGACCAGGGGCGCCCAGTCGTTCGCCAGCGTAAGCCGCGCCCCGGTTTTCTGCTGCAGCTCGTCGAACGACAGGCCCTCGACGATCTCGCGCACGATCAGCCCCTCGGGCGTCACGTCGATCACCGCGAGATTGGTGTAGATGCGGCTGACGCAGTGCGCCGCGGTGAGCGGATAATCGCATTTCACCTTGATGCGCGGCTTGCCGTCCTTGGTCGTGTGCTCGAGCAGCACCCGCACCCGCCTGGCGCCGACCGCGAGATCCATGGCGCCGCCGACGCCGGGCGGAAAGCTCGGATCCTCCGTCGTCCAGTTGGCGAGATCGCCCGCTTCGGACACCTCGAACGCGCCCATGATCGACAGGTCGAGATGGCCGCCGCGGATCATCAGGAAGGCATCGGCGTGGTGGAAGAACGACCCGCCGGTGATCAAGGTGGTGAGCCCCTTGCCGGCATTGATCAGGTCGGTGTCGACCTCGTGCGGCTGCGGCTTCGGTCCCATGCCGAGCAGGCCGTTCTCGCTGTGGAACACGATCTCGCGGCCCGGCGGGATGTGATCGGAGACGAGGGTCGGCAAGCCGATGCCGAGGTTGACGTACCAGCCGTTGTCGATGTCCTGGGCCGCGCGCCAGGCCATTTGCGAACGCGAGAGGGGGGTCACGGCGGTCTCCTCACGTGAGCGATGCAAACACGCGCGTCGTCAAACGACGACGACACGGTCGACGAATATGCCGGGAGTATGCACGCATTCCGGATCGATGTCGCCCAGCGCGACCAGCTCCTTCGCCTGCACCACGGTCAGCTCCGCCGCCATTGCCATGACCGGGTTGAAGTTGCGCGCCGACTTCCGGTAGGCGAGGTTGCCCCAGCGGTCGGCGCGATGCGCGCGCAACAGCGCGACGTCGCCGCGCAGCGGCTTCTCGAACACGTAGCTCTTGCCGTCGATCTCGCGCACCTCCTTGCCGTGGGCGAGCTTGGTGCCGACGCCGACCGGCGAGTAGAAACCGCCGAGCCCGGCGGCGGCGCAGCGCATGCGCTCGCTGATGATGCCCTGCGGCACCAGCTCCAGCTCGATGCGGCCGGCCTTGTAGGCGGCGTCGAAGGCGCGCGGATCGTCGGTGCGCGGGAACGAGCAGATGACCTTGCGCACCCGCCCGGCGTCGATCAGGGCGGCGAGGCCGCGCTTGCCGCTCCCCGCATTGTTGGAGACGACGACGAGGTCGCCCACGCCCATCTCCAAGAGCCCGTCCATCAGCTCGTCGGGCGCGCCGACCGCCCCGAAACCGGCGGACAGGATGGTCGCCCCGTCTCGAATGCCTGCGAGCGCGGCGGCGATGCTGTCGACCTGCTTGTCGATCATCGGGGAAATATAACGTGGGCGGAGGCTGGCGGCATCGGGAGAGTAGCGAGTAGCGAATAGAGTAGCGAATAGCGAAATAGCGAATAGCGAATAGTTAAGCAAGCGGTGTCCCTACTCGCTACTCGCTTGCTTCCAGGCTACGCGGCCCGCGCGAGCCGCGTGACCTCGCGCTGGATCAGCGTGCGGTAGAGACCCTCGCAGCGCATCAGCTTGTCGGGCGGGCCGTCCTGGGCGACGCGGCCGTCCTCCAGCACGACGATGCGGTCGAAGTTGCGCGAGGTCGACAGCCGGTGGGCGATGGCGATCACGGTGCGCCCGCGCATCAGCCGGCCGAGGGCTTCGCGGATCGCTTCCTCCGACTCGCTGTCGAGCGCCGAGGTCGCCTCGTCGAGCAGCAGGATCGGCGCGTCCTTGAGGAACGCGCGCGCGATGGCGATGCGCTGGCGCTGCCCGCCGGAGAGCTTGATGCCGCGGTCGCCGACGATGGTGGAGATGCCGTTGGGCATGCCTTCGATGAAGCTCATGCAGCGCGCCGCGACGGCGGCCGCGCGCACCTCCGCGTCGCTCGCGTCCGGCCGGCCGTAGCGGATGTTTTCCATGATCGAGCGGTGGAACAGGGAAATGTCCTGCGGCACCACGGCGATGGCGGCGCGCAGGCTCTCCTGGGTCACCCCCGCAATGTCCTGGCCATCGACCAGGATGCGCCCGCCCTGCACGTCATAGAAGCGCTGGAGCAGGGCAAACAACGTCGACTTGCCGCTGCCCGATGGCCCGACCAGGCCGGTGCGCCGGCCGGCCTCAAGCGCGAGGCTGAAATTCTCGAACACGGCCAGCGGCTGCGAATAGCAGAAGCGCACCTCCTCGAACGCGACCGAACCGCGCCGGCGCCCCAGCGGCGCCGCGTCCGGGCGGTCGCGGATCTCATGGGGGACGAGCAAGGTCGCCAGCGCCTCGGTGAGCCGGGCAAGATGCTGCGTCACGTCGACGAGCGCCACCGCGAGGTCGCGGGTGGCATGCAGGATGGTGAGGCCGAGGGTGGAGATCAGCACCACTTCGCCGGTGGTCGCCCGGCCGCCCTGCCACAGCACGATCGCCCAGGCGAGCAGCCCGATGGCGAGCACCACCATCACGACCGCATGCAGCAGCCGCAGCTTCTCCAGATAGAGCATGCTGCGCCGGCGCGCCTCGAGCTCGGAGCCGACCGTGGTCTTGAATCGGCGATGCTCGCGCCGCAGTCCGCCGAAGGCGCGCACCAGCATCATGTTGCCGACGATGTCGACCATCTCGCCGTCGACCGCCGCGGCGCGGTCGGCGAAGCCGCGATGCAACGGCCCGCCGGCGGCCGCGAGGCGAAACAGCGTGAACACCATCAGGCCCGCGACGACCGCCAGGCCGCAGGTCATCTGCACGCTGACCGAGCTGAGATACGCGATGGCGACCGCGGTCGCCACGCACGGCGGCAGCACGTTCCACACAAACATGTTCTCGACGGTGAACACGGCGTTCGACGTCGCCGTGATCCGGCTGGTGAGCATGCCGGGCAGCCGGTCGGCGAAATAGTTCGGCGCGTGGCCGGTGAGATGGCGGAACAGATCGCGCCGCAGGTCGCCGGTCACCCCGACGAACGCATAGCTCGACACCCAGCCGGCGAGGCGCCACAGCAGGTTGTCGGCCACGATCAGCGACGTCAGCAGTAGGAAGGCGGTCCAGACCCTGTCGTTGCCCTCCCACCCGCGCGACAGCGTGTCGACCAGGAATTTGACGCCGTATTGCGCGCTGACCGAGCAGCCGACGGCACCCAGCACCGCCACGAGAATGATCGCGTGGGTCCACGGCCGGCGGCGGATATAGCGCAGGAAGAACGCAAACGGCCGATGCGCGTAATGGCACAGATCGTCCATGGCCCCTCGTGCTGCTCGGATCAAAGCAAGAACCCCGCCATATTGCCTGGATCGCGTTGCGCGACCCGTCAGGCGGACTAACGCGACACCGTTGCAAAGGTTGCCGCGCATGCGTCCCATGCAGCCAGCGAAAACATTCACGTATTGTTGGGCCGTGTTTCAGGCATCAGTGCCGCCAAAGCAGTCACGCCGGCGGCGGCGATGGCGGCGAGCGTGAGGAACGCGGCGCTGGGCCCGAAATGATCGCTCATGTAGCCGGCGAGCGTCGTGCTCATCGCTGCGCCGATCCCCACTGCGCTACCGACCACCCCCTGCGCCAGATTGAAGCGGCCGGTCCCGAACGTCACGTCGGCGACCACCAGGGGAACCATGACGGCGAGCACGGCCGCCGCGACGCCGTCGAGGAGTTGCACGGCGACCAGCAGGTAGGGATCGCTGGTGAGGGCGAACAGCACGCCGCGCGCGGAGAGCGCGGCGAAAGCGGCGATCAGCAAAGGGCGGCGGCCCCATTGCTGGGCCTGGCGGCCGACCCAGGGCGAGAACGCCGCGACGACGATCTGCGGCACCACGATGCAGGCGGCGATCAGGACCGTCGCCCAGCGGGCCGAGCGCGTGGTGACGATGCCGCCCATCAGGGGCAGCATCGCCGCGTTGGCGAGGTGGAACATCAGCACGCAGCCGGCGAGGATGATGAGCGGGCGATTGCGCGCGAGCTTGCGCAGGCCGGCGATCACCCGCGTGGCTGGCGGCTCGCTGATACCGCCGTGCGCGCGCACCGGATCGATCTCGCGCTCGCGGATGCGGCTGAGCGCGATCAGCGCCGGCACGCACAGCACCGCGGTGAACAGGAATACCGCCCGGCTCGACAGGAAGTAGCCGGTCGCTCCCATGGCGGCAGCGGCGAGCCCGTTGCCGATCGAGGCGAACCGGGCATTGCGCCCCAGCCGCTCGCCGATATGCGCACGGCCGACGAGCCCGAGGCTGATGGCGGCGAGCGCCGGCCCGAGCACGCAGCTTGCCGCCGCATGCAGCACCTCGGCGGACAGCACGAGGGGAAAAATCGGCCAGGCGGCGAGCGCCACCGCGCTCGCGCTGATGGCCACGAGCGACCAGCCGGCGAGGTGCCGCTCGGACCGGGCGAGATCGACCAGCGCCCCCCCGGGCATTTGTCCGATGAGCGCGACGAGGCCGGCGATGGTCAGCACCAAGCCGATATCGACCTGGGTCCAGGCCTGCGTCGTCAGGTAAACGGAGATGAAGGGGCCGAACCCGGTCTGCACGTCGGCAAGGAAGAACGCGAACCAGTCGAGCCCGCGCGTGCTGGCGCGCGACGGCGGCGCCGGCGGTTCGACCGGCGCAGACTCGGGCGGCCGCGGCGCGTCGGCCGCGCTGCCGTTCTCGACGCCGTGCGCATCGAGCCGCCCCCGGCGGCGCGGCGAGGGGGCGGCGGTCAGCTTACATCTCCGGCATCACCGGGATGCTCGGCGGCAGCGCGCCCAGCACCACGACCGGCTTTCCGTCCTTGTATTCGGGCGCCGCGCGCACCTGATCGCGGGTCAAGTCCACGGTGATCGGGTCGGACTTGGCGGCGGGAAAGTGCACCGAGGTCCAGTCGACCACGATCTTGCGGCTGCCGACGCCGAGAAAGCCGCCGAAATCGATCACCGCCGCGCGCGCCTGCCCGCCGCGGTCGACCAGGATGTCGACGATCCGGCCCATGCTCTCGTCGGCGCTGCTGCGGACCTCCTTGCCGAGAATCCCCTGGACGTCCTGGTTGTTCAATACCGAAACCCACGGCGCCGGAGCGCTCGTCTCCGGCGGCGCCGTGGCGGATCGTTCCTCGGCGCTCATGGCCGGCGGCGCAGCGGCGGCAAGCGCCATCCCGAGCAGGACGGCGAGCCGGATGTCGGTGCGCATGGACCCCTCCTCTCCGCGGACGAATACGCGAGCCCAAACCAAAGGCGGGAACTTGGTTCCATGCGCCGTGAAAAAATGTCGTGCGGCGCTTTTACGCGGGATCAGGCCGCCCCCACCCGCAGCACCGTCGGCCAATCGGGCTCATCCTCGGGGAGCACCCACGGCTCCTTGAGCGCGGCCTGCCGCCATTCGGCCCAGGCCGGCAGCGCCATCACGGCCTCCATGTAGGCGCGCGAGGGAGCGCCCACCTCGACCGCATAGGTGTGGAACCGCGACACCACCGGCGCATACATGGCGTCCGCCGCGCCGAAGCGGCCGAACAGGAACGCGCCGCCCTGCCCGAACCGCGCCCAGCATGCCGCCCACATGGCGTCGATGCGTGTGACGTTCGCCATGGCGTCGGCGCTCAGCTCGCGCCGCTTCACCGGCCGCCAGAAATTCATCGGGCACTCGCCGCGCAGCGGCAGGAAGCCCGCATGCATCTCCGCCGCGACCGCCCGCGCATGGGCGCGCGCCGCCGGATCGGACGGCCACAGGCCGGCGTCGGGAAACTTTTCCGCCAGATATTCCAGAATGGCGAGCGATTCCCATACCTTGGCGTCGCCGTCCTCGAGCCCCGGCACCTTGCCGTTGCCCGACGTCGCCAGCACCGTGCGCTTGAAGTCCGGAGCATCGAGCGAGATCACCCGCTCTTCGAAGGGGATTCCCACGGCCTTCATGGCGATCCACGGCCGGAACGACCAGGACGAATAGTTCTTGTTGCCGATGATCAGCTTCAGAGCCATCGTCTGATTACTGACCACTGAGTCCTGGTCCGCAAGCGAATTTTGATGATCGGGGCAATCAATCGCGCGAATGCGCGCGTCAGGTCTTGGCGGGCTTTGCGTCCTGCGGCAGGTCCACGGGCCCGCCCGCCTTCTTCCACGCGCCGAACCCGCCCTTCATGTGGGCGACCGGCTTGAGGCCCATGCGCTGGGCGGTCTGCGCCGCCAGCGCCGAGCGCCAGCCGCCCGCGCAGAAGAACACGAAGCGCTTGTCCTCGGCGAACACCGGCTTGTGATAGGGGCTCTCCGGGTCGATCCAGAATTCCAGCATGCCGCGCGCGCAGTGGAAGGCGCCGGGCATGCGGCCCTCGCGGTTGAGCTCGCGGATGTCGCGCAGGTCGACGAACACCACGTCGTCGCGACCGTGCAGCTTGAGCGCGTCCTCGACCCCCAGGGTCTCGACCTCGCGTTCGGCGGCGTCGACCAGGGTGCGAAAGCCCAAGTTGATCTGTTGCGGCATGCCCCTAATGTGGCGGCCGCGCGGCGGCGGTCAAGCACCAACGTCGGGTGCGGCGCGGAGCCCGTGCCGCCGCCGGGCGCGGTTCGGCCTCAGCCGAGCTGCGCGGCCTCGACGCCGAACGCGAGCGTCGCCATCGCGGCGGCCCCGTAGCTCGCCATTGTCCACGTGGTGAGCCGCCAGAAGAAATTCTTCGAGATTGTCGCCATCGGTCCCTCCCCGGAGCGCTGGATCAGGCACGCCATGGCCCGATCTCTCGTCGTCCCGCGTGCGAGGATAGGTGCATTGTCTTGAACGATGGTGAATGCACCCGGCCGGGGGCCTCGCTTTGCGGGCACGCCGGACCGTTGACTGGCGAAATGGTTTACAACGGGTAACCTTCCGGCTGCCGCGGGACTCATCGCGATGTCGCCGTTCACCACGCCAGACCTCGTCGCGCTGGCTTTTTTCGTCGTCGCCTGGATCGCCTATGCGATCGCGATCGAACGCAGCGCGCGCGGGCGCGACGGGCTCAATGCGCGGATGGATGCGTACCGCGAGGTCTGGATGCGCCAGATGCTCGGCCGGCAAAACCGCATCGTCGACACCCAGATCACCGCGTCGCTGCAGAACGGCACCGCCTTTTTCGCCTCGACCTCGCTCATCGCCGTCGGCGGCGCGCTGACCCTGCTGCGGTCGCCCGACGAGGCGCTC
The DNA here is from genome assembly GCA_035636455.1 of Xanthobacteraceae bacterium. GTDB lineage: Bacteria > Pseudomonadota > Alphaproteobacteria > Rhizobiales > Xanthobacteraceae > AP-16. The sequence continues at coordinate 9,664 of DASPZC010000046.1, read as the reverse complement.
ACCATCTTCGCCGCGCTTCCGTTCGGCATCGCAACCACGCGGGTGGAATGGGAAGCCAAGACGCTCGGGCTTGCGGTCATCTTTGTCTGCGCGTTCTTCAAATTCGCCTGGTCCTATCGCCTGTTCAACTACCTCGCGATCGTGCTCGGCGCCGCGCCGCCGCCCGAGGAGAAGGATACGCCGGAAGCGACGGCGCTCGCGCATCGCGCCGCCAAGCTGTCGGAAGAGGCCGGCCGGCACTTCAACCGCGGCCAGCGCGCCTTCTTTCTCGCGCTCGGCTATCTCGGCTGGTTCGTCAGCCCGTGGGTGTTCATGGCGGCGACCGCGGCCGTGCTCGTCGTCATGTGGCGGCGGCAGCTCGCATCCCCCGCACGCCGCGCGCTCGGCGGCGATTGACGTTCGCGCCTATGGTCCCGGAAACAGCTCCGTCGTCCGGCCGGCCAGCCGGTAGAACAGCAGCCCGACCCACTCGCGCATGGCGGTGTCGGAGCGCCGCAGGCCGTCGCCGAGACTCGCGAACGGGCGCCCCAAATCCTCCCATCCGCGGGTGCGGTAATCGACCGGATAGGCCTCGACCGCAAAGCCGACGCGGCGGAACGCGCCGACCGCACGCGGCATGTGATAGGCCGAGGTGACGAGCAGCCAGCGCTCGCCCGGCCGCGGATCGGCGAGCACCTTGGTGAAGCGGGCGTTCTCGGCGGTGTCGCGCGAGCTGTCCTCGATCGTGACGCGCTCCGGCGCGATGCCGAGGCCGGCGTAGAACCGGCGCGCCAGCTCGCCTTCGGGCGGCCCCTCGAACATGAGGGCGCCGACGCCGCCGCTGAACACGATGCGGGCCGCCGGATAGCGCCGCGCCAATTCGGCGGAGACGGTCATGCGCTCGGCCGCTTCGTTGAGCGGAATGTCGGCGCGCGTCGCGGCGACTACGGTTTCGAACGCGCCGCCCAGGACGATGATCCCGGCGGGGGCGCCGCGCGCCGCGTCCCACGGGGGGAAGCGCTGTTCGAGCGGAAGGATGATCGCGTTGCCGAGCGGCGAGAGGCCGAAGATCGCCAGCAGCACGATGCTGGCGACGATCAGCTTTCCGCCCGCGCGTGCGCGCCGGAAAGCCGCCAGCGCAATCCCGACCAGCCCCAGCACGATGAACAGGTTCGACGGCAGCGCGAAGAAGCCGAGGATTTTTGAGAGAATGAAGAACATCCTCGGCCTCTCATTTCCTCGCCCGTCCGCGGCGGCATGGCGGGCTCACTTCTTCCTGCTCGCCTCATATCGCGCCTTGGCGGCGTCGTTGGGCGGATAGAGGCCGGGCAACTTCTCGCCCTTCTCGACCTCCGACACGATCCAGGCCTCGAGGCGCTCCTGCTCGGGGCCGAGCGTGGCGACCTCCTCGACCATGGCCTTGGGGATCACCACGGCGCCGTCGGTGTCGGCGACGATGACATCGCCCGGGAACACGGCGACGCCGCCGCAGCCGATCGGCTCCTGCCAGCCGACGAAGGTGAGGCCGGCGACCGAGGGCGGCGCCGCGGCGCCCGCGCACCACACCGGCAGGTTGGTGGCGAGCACCCCGGCGATGTCGCGCACCACGCCGTCGGTGACGAGGCCGACGACGCCGCGCTTGACCATGCGGGCGCACAGGATATCGCCGAAAATGCCGGCGATGGTCGTTCCCATGGCGTCGGCGACCGCGAAGGCGCCGTGCGGCATGTCCTCGATAGCGCCGCGGGTCGAGCGCGGGCTCGCCCAGCTTTCGGGGGTGGCGAGGTCCTCGCGCGCCGGCACGAAGCGCATGGTGAAGGCCGGTCCGACCAGGCGCGGATAGCCCTCGCGGATCGGCTTCGGCCCATGCATCCAGGTGCGCCGCAGGCCCATCTTGAGCAGGATCGTGGTGATCGTGCCGGTGGAGACGGCGCGCAACGTGGCGACCAGATCGGACGAGAGCATGGGCGTCTCTTGAAAGGTTTGAGCGGAGGGCGCACTCACCTTAACGACGAGGATGCTCGCGCGTCCACTTGGCAAAGCCGTTCGCGCGCAGCCGGCAGGCGGGACACTCGCCGCAGCCGTAGCCCCACGGGTGCCGGTGCGCACGGTCGCCGAGATAACAGCTGTGGGTCTCCTCGACCACAATGTCGATGAGCGCCTGCCCGCCGATCGCATGCGCAAGCGCGAAGGTGCCGGCCTTGTCGATCCACATCAGCGGCGTGTGCACGACGAAGCGCCGGTCCATGCCGAGCCCGAGCGCGAGCTGCATCGCCTTGACGGTGTCGTCGCGGCAGTCGGGGTAGCCGGAATAGTCGGTCTCGCACATGCCGGCGACGAGATGCTTCAGGCCGCGCCGATAGGCCACCGCGCCGGCGAAGGAAAAGAAGATGAGGTTGCGGCCAGGCACGAAGGTGGTGGGCAGCCCGGTGGCGGCGATCTCGATTGCAACGTCGCGGGTGAGCGCGGTGTCGGAGATCGCCGCCAGCGCGTCGAGCTTGACCACGTGATCCTCGGCCAGCCGCCCGGCCCACGCCGCATCGAGGCCGGCGACGCACCGGCGCACGCGCAGCCGCACGGCGAGCTCGACCGCATGGCGCTGCCCGTAGTCGAAGCCGATGGTCTCGACGCGCGCGAAGCGCTCGAGCGCCCAGGCGAGGCAGACGGTCGAGTCCTGCCCGCCGGAGAACAGCACCAGGGCGGCGTCGGGGCTTGAGGGAGTCATCGGAGGGATTTGCGCCGCTTCAATCCCACCGCGGCCCGCCGGACCAGTCGACGACCCGCCCGCGCGGATGCGCGAGGGCGGAAATCTCGTCCATCTCGGCGGGCGTCAGCGCGAAGTCGAAAACGCCGAGGTTCTCCGACAGCCGCTCGATTTTCGAGGTGCGCGGAATGGCGACGATATTCTGCTGCGCAAGCCAGCGCAGCGCGACCTGGGTCGCGCTCTTGCCGTGCGCCCGTCCGATCCGTTTCATCGTCTCGTCGTTGCTCACGCGCCCGCGCGCGATCGGGCTGTAGGCGGTGATGGAGATGCCGTGCCGCCGGCACGCGGCGATCACTTTCGACTGGTCGAGATAGGGATGACACTCGATCTGATTGGTCACGAGCGGCTCGCTCGCGAGCTGCACCGCCTCCTCGACCAGCACCACTGTGAAGTTCGAGATGCCGATGTGGCGCGCGAGCCCCATCGTCTTCATCTTGCACAGCGCCGGCATCGTCTCCGACAGCGGCACCTGCGTGCTCGGCCAATGCAGCAGCAGCAGGTCCACATGGGAGAGCCGCAGCCGGGCGAGGCTTTCCTTGGCCGCGCGCTCGAGCTCGCGCGGCGCGAAGTGCGAGGGCCAGACTTTCGTGGTGACGAACACCTCGTCGCGCCGCACCCCGGAGGCACGCAACCCCTCCCCCACCTCGCGCTCGTTGTCGTACATCTCCGCCGTGTCGACGTGGCGATAGCCGAGGCGGAGCGCCTGCTCGACCACGCGCGCGCAGGTGCGGCCGCGCAGCTCCCAGGTGCCGAGCCCGATGAGAGGAATGCGCGCGCCGTGCGCTTCCACGTGCTGCATGGCTTGTCCTTCGATGGCTCAGCTTAGCTAGCGCATGTTCCGGCGAAGTGGGTACCGGTTCGCCGATAAGAACATGCGCCAATCAATGATTCTAATGCCGGACGCGGCCGCAGCCAATCCGCCGGTCGATCAGGCGTCCCACTTGGGTGCGTGCGGCGGATTGACGACCCGCCCGTCCGGGCGCGGCAGCCGGCCGATCTCCGCCATCTCCCGATCGTCCAGGGCAAAGTCGAACACCGCGAGGTTCTCCTTGAGCCGCTCGGGCTTGGAGGTGCGCGGGATCGGGATCACGCCCTGTTGCACCAGCCAGCGCAACGCCACCTGGCCGGCCGATTTGCCGTGCGCCGCGGCGATGCGCCCGATCGTTTCGTTGCCCGGCACCTTGCCGCGCGCGAGCGGACAATAGGCGGTGACCGAAAGGCCATGCCGGCGGCACGCGGCGATGACCTTGGACTGGTCGATGAACGGATGGACCTCGATCTGGTTGGTCACCAGCGGCTCGTCGCTGATCCTCACCGCCTCCTCGATCATCGCGATGGTGAAATTGGCAAGGCCGATGTGACGGGCGAGGCCGGCCCGTTTCACCTTGACGAGCGCGCCGATCGTCTCCTTGAGGGGCACCGCCGGATTGGGCCAGTGGATGAGCAGCAGGTCGACCTGCGGCAGCTGGAGCCGCGCGAGACTCTCGTCGACCGCGCGCTCGAAATCGCCCGCGCGCAGCCGGTCGTGCCAGACTTTCGTGGTGAGAAAGACCTCCTCCCGCTTGACGCCGGAGGCGCGAAGCCCCTCCCCCACCTCGCGCTCGTTGCCGTACATCTGCGCCGTGTCGAGATGGCAGTAGCCGGCGCGCAGCGCCGCCGCGACGGTCTCGACGCAGACGTTCTCGCGCAAGGTCATGGTCCCGAGACCGATCGCGGGAATGCGTGCACCATTGGCTTCGACGGTTTGCATGATGGTCCTCGGCAGTGAGAGGGAACGAAGGGCAGACAGATAAGCTCAGCGGATGAGACGAACCTCGACATCGAGCTCGAGCGTGGCCCAAATCCGGTCGGCCGTCAGCGCCGGCGCGGCTTCCCGCGCGGCGAGCGCCAGGCACGCCCGGTCGCCGAGCGACAGGCCGCGCGATCTCAGGGCGCCGGCCTGCTCGGCCAGCGGTCTGTCGAAATCGACCACATCGACGTTGGCAATTCCCAGCGCGGTACGGGCCGCCTCGAGCGAGCCGGTGCGCTCGACGAGCTTGGTCACGACTTCTGCGTGGTTCACGCTCGACACAAGCGCGTCTCCGATCACGCCGGCAACGGCCTCGCCGCCCGGTTCGCCGTGAATAAAGGCGAGCAGCGCCGAGCTGTCGAGCACGACGCTGCTCATTCCTTGGCCTCGCGCTCGGCCTCACGGCGCCGGTCGGCGATCAACTCATCGACGAGGCTTACGCCCTCGGGCACGAACTGGCGAACGATGGCCTGGGCGCGCAGCATGGCCGCTTTGGGGGTCAGGAGCTTGATTTCGCCCCCTTCCAGCCGCGCGAACAGCACGTCGCCCTCCTTCAGACCAAGCGCCTCGCGCATGGCCGCCGGGATGACGACACGACCGTCCGGGCCGAGGCGGACCTTCACCGAAGGCATCGTGTCGTCGAGCATCGCCCGTTGCGGCGGTTCGGACATTCCAGCTGACTTGGCTGCCCGCGCTTTGTCGAGTTCGAGAACATTGCGCACGTGTTGATAGCGGATGCCGAGCAATCGCGCGATATCGGCTCGCTCGACACCCTGGGCGGCGAGAGCACGGATCTTGGCAGACGTCGTGGGCAGGTGTCCCACAGAGTCCCGCAGGTCGGAAGCGGCCATGTAAGCCTCCTAACAAAACGTTTCGAGAGTTGATGCCATAAATATGTAGATACTGTCAATACCGCGATAGTACTCCCCATAACCTCTTATTTCGTCTTCTCGAACAGCTCCCGCCCGATCAACATGCGGCGGATTTCGCTGGTGCCGGCACCGATTTCGTAGAGTTTTGCGTCGCGCAGGATGCGCCCGGTTGGGAAGTCGTTGATATAGCCGTTGCCGCCCAGGCACTGGATCGCCTCGAGCGCCATCCAGGTCGCCTTCTCGGACGCGAACAGGATAGCCCCCGCCGCGTCCTCGCGCGTGGTCTCGCCGCGATCGCAAGCGCGCGCGACCGCATAGACGTAAGCCTTCGCAGCATTCATGGTCACGTACATGTCGGCGAGCTTCGCCTGCATGATCTGGAAGCTGCCGATCGGCGCGCCGAACTGCTTGCGCTCGTGGACATAGGGGATCACCGTGTCCATCGAGGCCTGCATCAGGCCGAGCGCGCCCGCCGAGAGCACGACGCGCTCGTAGTCGAGGCCCGACATCAGCACCTTCACGCCCTCGTCGACCTCGCCGAGCACGTTCTCCTCGGGCACCTCGCAATCCTGCAGCACCAGCTCGCCGGTGTCGGAGCCGCGCATGCCGAGCTTGTCGAGCTTTTGCGCGGTCGCGTAGCCGGAAAAGCCGTTCTCGACGATGAACGCGGTGATGCCGCGCGGCCCGGCCTTGGGATCGGTCTTGGCATAGACCACGACCGTTTCGGCGACCGGCCCGTTGGTGATCCACATTTTGGTGCCGTTGAGCACGTAGCGGTCGCCGCGCTTCTCGGCGCGCGTGCGCATCGACACCACGTCCGAGCCGGCGCCCGGCTCCGACATGGCGAGCGCCCCCACATGCGCCCCCGACACGAGCTTCGGCAGGTAGCGCTCCTTCTGCGTCCGGTTGCCGTTGCGGCGGATCTGGTTGACGCAGAGGTTGGAATGGGCGCCGTAGGACAGCCCGACCGAGCCGGACGCGCGCGACACCTCCTCCATGGCGACGCAATGCTCGAGATAGCCGAACCCAGCGCCGCCGAACTCCTCCTCGACGGTGATGCCGAGCAGGCCGATCTCGCCGAGCTCCGGCCACAGGTCGCGCGGGAAGGTATTGGTTCGGTCGATCTCGTCGGCGCGCGGCGCGATGCGGTCCTGGGCGAAGCTGTTGATCGTGTCGCGCAGGGTGTCGACATCGGCACCGAGGCCGAAATCGAACGCCCGCCAGGCATTGGGGATCATCAGACCGTTCCTCCAAGGGGAACTTAGTAGCGCAGGGGCGCGCTGTCAGCGGCCGCGCGGTGCCCCGGCCGCGGATACGCTGTGCGCCGCACCAAGAAACGCCGCCGTCAGCGCAGCCCGAACCACAGGGTGGCGATGCCGAGGAACGAGAAGAAGCCGACCACGTCGGTCACGGTGGTGACGAACGTGCCGGACGAGACGGCCGGGTCCGCCCCGTAGCGATCGAGCACCAGGGGAATGAGGATGCCGCCGAGCGCGGCCGCGATCAGGTTGCAGATCATGGCGAGGCCGATCACCACGCCGAGCTGGGGGACCTTGAACCAGGCGAAGGCCGCGAGCCCGGTGATCACCGCGAAGGCGAGGCCGTTGACGATGCCGACCAGCACCTCGCGCAGGATGATCCGCCACGCATTGGCGCGCGACAACTCGCGCACCGCCAGCGCGCGCACCGCCACCGTCATGGTCTGGGTTGCCGCATTGCCGCCCTGGCTCGCCACGATCGGCGCCAGCACCGCGAGCGCCACCATCTTCTGCAGCTCGCCTTCGAACAGGCCGAGCACCGAGGAGGCGAGAAACGCCGTCGCGAGGTTGACCAGGAGCCAATTGAACCGGCGCCGCGCCACGGTCCAGACCGGGTCGGACAGCTCCTCATTGTGCACGCCGCCCAGCGCCTTGATGTCCTCCTCCGCCTCCTGCTCGATCACGTCGACCACGTCGTCCACCGTGATGACGCCGACCAGCCGTTCGGCCTCGTCGACCACCGGCGCGGCGATCAGGTCGTAGCGCTCGAACATGCGCGCCACCTCCTCCTGGTCGTCGGCGGCGCGCACGCGGTGCAGCTCCTCCTCCATCAGCTCGGACATCGGCACCGGCCGCTTGGCGCGGAGCAGCCGGTCGAGCGGAACGGCGCCGAGCAGGCGGTGCTGCGGATCGGTGACGAAGATCTGGTAGAACCGCTCGGGCAGGTCCGGCGTCTCGCGCAGATAATCGATGGTCTGGCCGACGGTCGCGTCCGGCCGCACGTCGATATATTCCGTCTGCATCCGCCGGCCGGCGGAGTCCTCCGGATATTGCAGGCTGCGCGCGAGCGTCACCCGCTCGGCATGTGGCAGCCGCTCGAGGATGTCCCGCTGCTTCTCGTCCGGCAGGCCCTCGAGAATGCTGACCGCATCGTCGCTCTCCAGCTCGCGCAGCCGGCCCGCCACCGACCGCGGATCGAGCGCATCGAGGACTTCCAGGCACACGGCGTGGTCGACCTCGGTGAGCGCCTTGAAATCGAATTTTTCGCCGAGCAGCTCGACGAGCTTCGGCCGCAGCGGCGGATCGAGCGCGCCGATCAGGTCGCCCATATCGGATTCGTGCCACTCGCCGACGAGGTCCTGGAGCGCGGCGCCGTCGCCCGCTTCGATCGCCTCGGCGGCCCGTTCGACGAGATCGGGGCGCAACGCGCCGTCTGCGTCGCGCAGGTCCGAGACCTCGGGATTGGCCGCAGCGGCAGCCTCCTGCTTTTCATCCAGCATGTGGCACCTCGCGGGGCTGGCTCAACCAGGACTCAATGCGCGAATATGCCTTATGCTCCGAAATCGGCGTTCACGGCACACAAATAAAGCACAACATGAGCACGGCCGGCCGCTGTCCGGCCCGATCGTCCTCGTGCTGATCGCGCTGGTCTCGCCGCACGCGTTCGCGGCGGACTGCCCGGGCAATCCCGGCGCGCTCGGCACCAGCCGCGTGCTCTCGGTCGACGCCGCGACAACGCCGCGGGTCGGACGCAAGCAGTTTGCCGCCACGCTGCCGCTCGCGCCCAAAGAGGTCGTGCTCACCTTCGACGACGGCCCGTGGCCCGGCACCACGAATCGGGTGCTCGATGCGCTCAAGCGCGAATGCGTGCAGGCGACCTTCTTCCTCCTCGGCCGGAACGTTGCGGCCGCGCCGGCGCTCGTGCGGCGCGAACGCACCGAGGGCCACACGGTCGCGAGCCACACCTTCACGCACGCGCTGCTCAACCGGCGTTCCCTCGCGGCCGCCGAGAGCGAGATCGATCGCGGCATCGCCGCGGTCGCGGCGGCGGTCGATGCGCCTGCCGGCCGCGCGGCGCCGTTCTTCCGCTTTCCCGGCTTCGCCTCGACGCCCGCGCTCCTCGACCGCCTCGCCCAGCGGCGAATCGTCGTGTTCGGGGCCGACCTGTGGGCGAGCGACTGGAATCCGATGACGCCCGGCCAGGAGCTGCGGTTGGTGGTCTCCCGCCTCGATGCGGCCGGGCGCGGGATCATCCTGTTCCACGACACCAAGGCGGCCACGGCCGCCATGCTGCCGGCCTTCCTGCGCGAGCTGAAGACCCGGGGATATCGGGTCGTCCACGTGGTGCCGGCGGGCCAAAATCCCTGAATTCCGGCCGCAGAGCGGAATTCCCGCCACCTTCTCGCCACCGGATCGACATGGAACGCCCCGACTGGCGGCCCACATGTCCCATGCACCCCGAAAACCGGGGACGACCCGCCGATTAAGCCCGCGTTTAATTGCGGTCGGATAGGGTCGCGGCCTAGAGTGCGGCGGCCCGCCAAAAAGGGGGCGCTGCAACAGCGCGGCGCTGGGGATCAGCTGATGCGTGCCTTGCCGGCCGTCGTGTGCCTGTGCGTCCTGGCTGCCGGAACGGCACCCGGGCGCGCGGACCCGTGCCCCGACAAGCCCGACGCCCTCGGCACCTCCCGCGTCATCGCCGTCGATCCGACCGAGCATGCCCGCATCGGCACCATGCAGTACCGCGAGACCCTGCCGCTCGCCGCGAAGGAAGTGGTGCTGACCTTCGACGACGGTCCGCTGCCCCCCTACACCACCCGGGTGCTGGAGACGCTTGCTGCCCAATGCGTCAAGGCGACCTTCTTCATGGTCGGCCGCCAGGCGCGCGCCTATCCGGACATGGTGCGCCGCGTCTACAACGAAGGCCACACGGTCGCCTCGCACAGCCAGAATCACCCGCGCATCTTCACGCGCCTGTCCATGGCCGCGGCCGAGAATGAGA
>DASPZC010000045.1:0-11966 GCA_035636455.1 Xanthobacteraceae bacterium | reverse complement strand
TCGCGTGTTCGACCCGAGGATCCGCTATTGAGCGTCGAGCCCGCCCTCATTGCCGATACGGCCGCGCGCACGCCGCCGCGCGGCGGCTTTGTCTCCGGCCTGGCGCGCGACTGGAGCGTCGTCGTCGGCGCGGCGATCATCCTGTTCATGGTCGTCGTCGGCCTGGGGGCGCCGCTGCTCGGCACCCTCGACCCGGCCGACATCAACCCGACCTTCCGCAACCGCGTGCCCGGCACCGTGCAGACCATCCGCCGCGACGACGGCAGCACCACGACCTACAAGCACTGGATGGGCACCGACAGCCTCGGGCGCGACGTCTACAGCCGGGTGGTCTACGGCGCGCGCATCTCGCTCGCGCTCGGCGCCATCGTCGCGTCGATCAGCGTCGCCGTCGGGCTCGTCATCGGCCTGCTCTCCGGCTACATCCGCTGGCTCGACGGCGTGATCATGCGCTTCATGGACGGCCTGATGGCGATCCCCGCCATCCTGCTGGCGATCGCCGTCGTCTCGCTGTTCCGCGCCGGCATTTTGAGCGTCGTCATCGCCATCATCGTGCCGGAGATCCCGCGCGTGGTGCGCCTGGTGCGCTCGATCGTGCTCTCGGTGCGCGAGGAGCCCTACGTCGAGGCCGCCATCATGACCGGCACGCCGACGCCGCTGCTGCTGGTGCGGCACGTACTGCCCAACACGGTGGCGCCGCTGATCGTGCAGGGCACGTTCATCTGCGCCTCGGCGATCCTGGTCGAGGCGATCCTGTCCTTCCTCGGCATCGGCATTCCGCCCGACACGCCGACCTGGGGCAACATCATGGCCGAGGGACGCGGGCTGTTCCGCATCTACCCGCACAACATTTTCTTCCCCGGCATCTGCCTCGCGCTCACCGTGCTCGCCGTCAACATGCTGGGCGACGGATTGCGCGACCGGCTCGATCCGAAGCTCGCCAAGCGGTTTGCGTGATGGCCGAGGTGAAACCTGTCCTCGACGTCCAGGGCCTCACCGTGCGGCTTCCGCCCGGCGCCGACCGGCGCTGCGCGATCGAGAACATCTCGTTCGCGGTGTGTCCCGGCGAGATCACCTGCATGGTCGGCGAATCCGGCTCCGGCAAGTCGGTGAGCGCCCACGCCGTGATGGGCCTGCTGCCGCCCGGCGACCTCGTTCCCACCGCCGGCCGCATCCTGCTCGACGGCGACGACCTGCTGAAGAAATCGCCCGCCGAGCGGCGCCGCCTGCGCGGCGACCGCATGTCGATGATCTTCCAGGAGCCGATGACCGCCCTCAACCCGGTGATGCGGGTGGGCGATCAGATCGCCGAGGTGCTCAAGATCCACTCCGACCTCGGCGACGACGCACGGCGCGCCCGCGTGCTCGACGTGATGACCTCGGTGCATCTGCCCGAGCCCGAACGGCTGATCGACGCCTATCCGCACCAGCTGTCCGGCGGCCAGCGCCAGCGCATCATGATCGCGGCGGCGCTGGTGCTCGATCCGCTGCTGCTGATCGCCGACGAGCCGACCACCGCGCTCGACGTCACCACCCAGGCACAGATTCTCAAGCTCATCCGCGAGCTGCAGCAGCGCCGCGGCACCGGCGTGCTGTTCATCACCCACGATTTCGGCGTGGTCGCCGAGATCGCCGATCGGGTGGTGGTGATGCAGGAAGGCCACGTGGTCGAGCAGGGCGCGGCGGCGACGGTCTTGCGCGCGCCGCGCGACGACTACACCCGCATGCTGATCCGCTCGGTGCCGAGCCTCACGCCGCCGGCGCGCGATCCGGTCACCGCCACGCCCGTGGTGCTGGAGACCAGGGGCCTGGGCAAGACCTACACCATGGGCAGCCTCTTCGGCGGCCGGCGCGAGGTGCCTGCCGCCAAGGCGGTCGATCTGCACGTGCGGCGCGGCGAAACGCTCGGCGTGGTCGGCGAATCCGGCTCCGGCAAGACCACGGTCGCCCGCTGCATCGCGCGGCTGATCGAGCCGAGCGAGGGCGCCATCCTGATCGAGAACCGCGACGTGGCGAAGCTCGGCCCCGCCGCGCTGCGGCCGCATCGCAAGCGCGTGCAGGTCGTGTTCCAGGACCCCTACCGCTCGCTCAACCCCCGCCGCACCGTCGGCGATTCCATCATCGAGGGGCCGATGAATTTCGCCGCGCCGCGCGCCAAGGCGGTCGCGCGCGCGCAGGAGCTGATGCGCCTGGTCGGCCTCGCGCCCGAGGCGCTGGCGCGCTACCCGCACCAGTTCTCCGGCGGCCAGCGCCAGCGCATCTGCATCGCCCGCGCGCTCGCCATGGAGCCGGAAATCCTCATCGCCGACGAGGCGGTGTCCGCGCTCGACGTGTCGGTGCAGGCGCAGGTGCTCGAGCTGATCGACGACGTGCGCCGCCGCTTCGATCTCGCCGTGCTGTTCATCACCCACGACCTGCGCGTCGCCGCGCAGATCTGCCACCGCATCGCCGTGATGCACCGCGGCGCCGTGGTCGAGGAAGGCCCGACCGCGCAGGTGTTCGGCGCGCCCGCGCATCCCTACACGCGCGCCCTGTTCGACGCCGCGCCGGGAAGGAATTTTGCCTTCGGTGGAACGGGGACGGTGCCGTAGGGTGGGCAAAGGCGCGAAGCGCCGTGCCCACGTCCGGTGGGCACGCTTCGCTTTGCCCACCCTACGGTCGCCCGGATAATATCGGCTCATGCCAAGACTCGCCGACGCACCATCGCCCGCCGCGGCCGATCCGGTCGAACGGGTCGCCCGCATCGCCGAGCTGATCGAGATATCCGCGGCGCGCAACGAGGCGCTCGGGCAGCTCGTGCCGGAGGTGGTCGACGCCCTGCACGAGCAGCGGCTGTTTCGCCTGTTGCTGCCGCGCGCCTATGGCGGCGAGGAGGTCGACCTCGTCACCTGGTTCCGCACCATGGAGGCGCTGGCGAAGCTCGACGCCAGCACGGCCTGGTCGGTCGGCCAGATCAACGGCTGCGCCACGACCGCATCCTCCCTCGATCCGGCGGTGGCGCGCCGCATGTGGGACGGGCCGCGCGCGGTGCTCAGCTGGGGCCCGCCGGTGAAGGCGCGCGCCGACGAGGTGGACGGCGGCCATCGCCTGAGCGGCGAATGGATGATGGCGAGCGGCAGCCGCCACGCCACCTGGATCGGCCTGATGTGCCCGGTGCTGGACGCCCGCGGCGACCCGGTCGTGCTGCCCCAGGGCGCCAGCATGCGCGTGTTCTTCGTGCCGGCCGACGCGGTCGAGTTCATCGACAATTGGGACGTGATCGGGCTGATCGCCACCAACAGCGGCGGCTACCGGCTGAGCGACGTGTTCGTGCCGCACGGCTACTCGGTCTATCTCGAGCATCTGCTCGGCGTTAAGGTGGCGAGGCCGCTCTACACCTTCGCCCTCAACTCGCACTTCGCCGTCGGCTTTTCCGCGGTCGCGCTCGGCATCGCGCGCGCGATGCTCGACGCCTGCATCGCGCTGGCGGCCGACAAGCGGCCGCGCATGGCAAGGCTTGCCCTGCACGAAAGCCATCTGGTGCAGTTCCAGGTCGGCGAGGCGGAGGCGCGCCTGCGCTCGGCGCGCACCTACGTCGAAACGACGGTCGAGCGCATCTGGCATTCCGTTGTTGCATCCGGCGAGCCCACGGTCGCGCAACGCATCGAGATCCGCATGGCGACGACCTTCGCCATTCATCAGGCCAAGGCGGTCGCCGACACCGCGTGGGACATCGCCGGCGCCACCGCGATCTTTTCCTCGAGCGCGTTCGAGCGGCGCCGGCGCGACATCAGCACGCTGACCCAGCACCTCCAGGGGCGCCACTCGCACCTGCAGGAAGTGGGGGCCTATTTCCTCGGGCTCGAGCCGATCCTGCGCTACGCGTAACTCCCTCTTCCCGCTTGCGGGGAGAGGGTTGGGGTGAGGGGGCCCCCGCGAGTGCGCGCTTTCCTCAACGCCCCCTCACCCGGCCGCTTCGCGGCCGACCTCTCCCCGCAAGCGGGGAGAGGTGGCGCCCGGTTAACGTTAAAGAAATCCTTACGCGGTACCCATGCGGCCGACCATCGGCCGCAGGGATCCCCCATGTTCCGCGTCCTCAACTGTCTCGTCACCGAGCATGACTGGCGTCTCGTCATCGTGGCGGGCGTCATCTGCTTCCTCGCAAGCCTCACGGCGATCAGCCTGTTCAACCGCGCCCGCGCCACCGCGGGCCGCGCCCGCGCGGCCTGGATCGTCGCCGCCGGCGCCGCCACCGGGTGCGGGATCTGGGCGACCCACTTCATCGCCATGCTGGCCTACGATCCGGGCGTTTCGATCGCCTACAATATCGGGCTCACGGTGTTGTCGCTGGTGGCCGCCGCGGCGGTCACGGCCGGCGGCCTTGCGGTCGCCGTGTACGATCCGGCGCGGTGGGGCGCGCCGATCGGCGGCGCCATCGTCGGCGGCGGCATCGCCTCCATGCACTACACCGGCATGTGGGCGGTGGAGCTGCCGGGCCGGGTGACCTGGTGGACCGGCCTGGTGATCGTATCCGTCGTTCTCGGCATGCTGTTCGGCATGGCGGCGCTCATGGTCGCCGCGCGCCGCGACAACATGCGCGCCATGGCGCTCGCCGCGGTGCTTCTCACGCTGGCCATCGTGTCGCATCACTTCACCGCCATGGGCGCGGTCGAGATCGTGCCCGACCCGACCCGCGTCATCACCGCGTTTTCGCTCTCCCCCGGTTCGCTCGCCGTGGCGGTCGCGAGCGCCGCGGTGGCGGTGCTGGGCATGAGTCTCGTCGGCGCTTTCGCCGACCGCCGCCTCGATGCCAACAGCCGGCTGCTGGCCACCGCCTTGAACAACATGACCCAGGGCGTCGTCATGTTCGACCGGGCCGAGCGCCTGGTCGTGTGCAACGACCGCTATCTCGAGATGTACCGGTTGCCGCGCGATGTCGTGAAACCCGGCTGCGCGCTGCGCGAGATCATCCGCCACCGAATCGCGAGCGGCAGCCTCGGCGCCGATGCGGAGCAATACTGCGCCGAATTGCTCGCCGCGATGGCGCAGGGCAAGACGGTCAATTCCATCATCAAGAACCCGGAGGGGCGCGACATCGAGGTGATCAACCGCCCGATCGCCGGCGGGGATTACTGGGTCGGCACCCATGACGACATCACCGAGCGGCGGCTGGCGGAAATGCACGGCGCTTCGCTCGCCGAGCAGACGCAGCATCGCGCGTCGGTCGACGCCGCGATCCGCTCGTTCCGCGAGAGCGTGGAGGCGGTTCTGCGCACCGTCGGCGACAGCGCCGCCGCCATGGGGACGACCGCGACCGGACTGTCCGCGTCGGCGCGCGAGACCCTGCAGCGCGCGACCGGCGCGGTGCGCACCTCGAACGACGCCGCCGCCAATGTCGGGGCCGCCTCCGGCGCCGCCAATGAATTGATGGGCTCGATCGCCGAGATCAGCCGGCAGCTCGGCCAGGCGACCGAGCTGGTCGGCCTCGCGGTGGGCGAGGCGCAGAAGACCAACGACGACATCGGCAACCTCGCCCACGCGGCGCAGGAGATCGGCAACGTGGTCAAGCTCATCCAGCACATTGCCGGACAGACCAACTTGCTCGCGCTCAACGCGACCATCGAAGCCTCGCGGGCGGGCGAGTCGGGCAAGGGCTTTGCGGTCGTGGCCTCGGAAGTGAAATCGCTCGCCGTCCAGACCGCCAAGGCGACCGAGCAGATTTCCGCGCAGATCGCCGCGGTCCAGGCCTCGACCGCCGCCGCCGTCGAAGCGATCCGCCGCAACACCGAACGCATGCAGGAAATCAACCGCTACACTTCGTCGATCGCCGCCTCGGTCGAGCAGCAGAGCGCCGCCACCAACGAGATCTCGCACAACGTGGCGAGCGCCGCCGGCGGAACGAAGATCGTGGTCTCCGCGCTGGAAGAGGTCGCCGGCGCCATGACCAAGACCGGCGCCTCCGCCGGCACGGTCCTGGAGGTCTCGCACGCGGTCGAAACCGCCGCCGCCAATCTGCGCGACAAGGTCGAAGGCTTTTTGAGCAAGGTCGCCGCGTAGCTGCCGGGCGTCACCACTCGTCATCGCCCGCGAAGTTTGTCCCCGCGAAGGCGGGGAGCGGGCGATCCAGTAAACGCCAACGTTTCAGATAAATCTGCAACGGTCGTGTCTATTGGATGCCCCGCCTTCGCGGGGCATGACGGGTGAGAGTGTATTTCTGGCGCATTGCCCGCTTGAAGCGACGCCTTCCCTTCCCTAGGATCATCCTCGCAGGTGAGCAAAAACGCGGCCGTGCGTGCCGGGTCATCGAGCCGGTATCCGCCGCGACAAAGGGATAAAGGGGAGGATGCCATGACGTTGTCCGCACCACGATTGCGGCTGCCGGCTCTGGTCTGTGCCGGCTTCCTGGTTGCTCTCGGGGCGATCGAGGCCCTGGCGTGGGACCGCACCCGCGCCGAGCTGTTCGCCGTCCTGCCGGACGGCTCGACCGGGCCGGAAGGCCTGACCGTCGGCTCCGACGGCAACGTCTACGTGACGACCTTCGGCTTCAACAGCGGCGGCGGCGTCAGCGGCCCGGGGCGGCTCTTCGTCTTCGACCCGAACGGCAACCTGATCCGCCAAGTGAGCATCACGGGATCATCGGCGAACCTGCTCGGCCTTGCCTTTCACCCGAGCACCCACGCGCTGCTGGTGATCGATTTCGGCAACGCCAGGGTCCTGCGCGTCGATCCGGCGACCGGCACCGCATCCGTTTTCATGACGGTCCCCGACAGCGGCGCGGGCCTCAACGCCCTGACGTTCGACAGCCCGGGCAATGTCTACGTCTCCGATTCGTTCCTGGGGAAGATCTGGAAGACCGACGCCGGCGGCGGCGTGGCGACCGCGTGGGTCACGCATCCGCTCCTCGCCACGACGGGCGTCCCGCCGTTCGGCGCAAACGGCCTCGGGTTCAACAAGAACGGCCACGCCCTGTTCGTCGCCAACACCGGCAACGACACGTTGGTGAAGATTCCGGTGAGCGGCGGCACGCCGGGGACGCCGGTGGAGTTCACCAACAGCATCAACGGCGCCGACGGCATCGTGCTCGACAAGAACGACAACATCTGGGTCGCGGCCAACCAGGCGGACGAGATCGTGGTCGTCGACCCGACCGGCAAGGCCATCGCCAAGCTGGGCGATTTCCGCGGCGTCAGCGCGGATGGCGTGCCGCAAGGCCTGCTGTTTCCGGCGAGCCCGGCGTTCAGCCGCGACGGCCAAACGCTCTACGTCACCAACCTCTCGCTCGACCTGCGCCTGTTCGGCCATCAAACCGTGGACTCGCAATGGGCCGCCCAGGTGAAGCGCTACACCGTGTCGAAAATCCCGGCGACTATCCCGCCGCTGTCTGGCAATTGACGCATGCGCACTGAATCCCTCCCCGCGAAGCGGGGAGGGTGGCCGCGCGCGTAAGCGCGCCGGGTGGGGTGCGCGCCCCACGCTCCAACGTTTGCGCCGCCGGCCCCCACCCTACCCTCCCCCGCTTCGCGGGGGAGGGATTTGGAGAGGGGCGCTACATCACCGGCAGCGTCAACGGCGCGATCTCGTCGGCGCTGCGGCCGCGATAGTCGCGCCGCGGCGTCGTCGCCATCATGCGGTTCTGCGCTTCGGCGAGGCGTGCGGCCGCGTCCCGGTGGTCGAGCGTCGTCACCTTGCCGTCCGCGACCACCTTCCGGCCGGCGACGTAAACGTCCTTCACCGCGCGGTCGGCCGCGTGGAAGATCAGCGAGCGCAGCGGATCGCGCGCCGGCATCATGTCGGGATGCCGGACGTCGACCAGCACCAGGTCGGCCTTGGCGCCGGGCGCCAGCCGGCCGAGGTCCGCGCGCATCAGCGCCCTGGCGCCGGCGACGGTCGCCGCGTGAAACAGCATGGCGCTCGACACGTTGTTGATGTCGCGCGCGGCGATGCGCGCGAAGGTGCCGGCCTTCCTGATCTCCTCCAGCATGTTGTGCGGCGAGACGTCGGTGCCGAGCCCCATGTTGATGCCGGCCCGCACGTAGTCGCCGAAGCTTTCCAGCAGAATGCCGTAGCGCGCGAACGGCGTCGGGCAGTGCGCCACCGAGCAGCCGGCGTCGGCCAGCGACCTGATGTCGTCCTTGGTCCACCAGCGGATCCACGAATGGGTGTCGGGCAGGATCGCGTGGCCGATGATCGAGGTCGGCCCGAGGATGCCGATGTCGCGGGCGTGGCGGATCGGCGTGACGCCGTGGCGCTTGATCATCTCCAGATGCTCGAGCACGCCCTGGGCGACGTGCAGGGTGAACGGAATTTTCCGCTCGTTCGCCGCGTCGAGGCTGTCGCGCAGCAAATCGTCCGAGCAGTTCTCGATCTGCATGGGCGAGACCACGCCCGAGAGCATGCCGCAGGGGTGCTTCGCCAGGCCGTCGATCAGGGCGAGCGCCGCCTCCATGCCCTTGCGGCCGCGCGCCTCGTCCCAGTCGAAGCCGAGCGAGCGGTCGTCGGCGAGCCGCCAGCGCGCGCTGGCGTAGCCCGGCGCCAGGAACCCGCGCATGCCGCTCTTGGCGAAAACGTCGGTCCAGCCGTCGTAGATCGGGGAAATGTCGCACACCGACGTGACGCCGCTCTTGAGCAGCTCGCACAGCGCGACTTCCAGGCTGGCGCGCCGCAGCGCCGGGTCGGACGTGTCGAACGCCTGGCTGCGCTCGTACAGGCTCGACATGTACATGTTGGCGACGCCGTGCTCCTCGCGGATGCCGCGATAGACCGGCTCGTGGCTCGGATGCGCGTGGATGTCGATCAGCCCGGGCATCGCCATCAGGCCGCGGCCGTCCACCGTCGCGTCGGCGCGTCCGGCAAAATCCGGCCCGACGTGCACGATCGCGTCGCCGCTCAACGCGATGTCGATGCCCTTGCAATAGACGTGGCGCTTCGCGCTCTCGTCCCAGGCGATCGCCCACTCGACATTCCTGATCAGCGTCGTGCTCACGCGTTGCCTCCTCGAAAGCCCAGCAGCCCGATCCGTCGGGCGCGCCGATATGCTACGCTGCGCCGAGCATCGGGAGGAGGCTGGACCATGAACGAGCACACCAACCCTCGCGGCATTCCCGCCGGCAGGGCGCCGGCCGAGTGGGAGGCGCGCGTCGACCTGGCGGCGGCCTATCGGCTGATCGCCCACTACGGCTGGGGCGACGTGATCTACAATCACACCTCGATGCGCGTGCCCGGCGAGGAGCGCAAATTCCTGATCAAGCGGCACGGCCTGCTCTACGACGAGGTCACCGCGTCGAACCTGGTGAAGGTCGGCATCGACGAGGACCTCGACGAGAAGGCCGGCGTCAACCGGCCCGGCTTCACTTTGCACGGCGGCGTGCTCGGCGCCCGCCCGGACGTCAATTGCGCCGTTCACGTGCACACCGATCTCGGCACGGCGCTCTCCGGACTGAAGCACGGGCTGCGCATGGTGTCGCAGCCCGCCGTGCGCTTCTTTGAGCGCGTCGGCTATCACGCCTACGAGGGCATCACCGAGGATTTCGACGAGCGCGCGCGCATCAACGCCGACCTCGGCCGCAACCGCGCCCTGATCATGCGCAATCACGGTTTGCTCACGGTCGGCCGCACCGTGCGCGAGGGCTTCGTGCTGATGAAATATCTGATCGAGGCGGCGCAGATTCAGCTGATGATGCAGGCGACCGGCGACGAGCTGATCGAGATTCCCGCCGCGGTCTGTGCCAAGACCGCCGCGCAGTACGAGCACCACGACGCCGGCCGCGGCAGCGCCGACTGGCCCGCCTACCTGCGCATGCTCGACCGGATCGACCCGGGCTACCGCGCGTAGCGCGTAGGGTGGGTTAGCGGGCGAAGCCCGCGTAACCCACCAATCCCTTGCCTCTCGTTGCGTTGGTGGGTTACGGCGCTTCGCGCCTAACTAACCTAACCCACCCTACAATTGCCAAGGAGCCTCCGGCATGTCGCTGTCCAAAGCCTCGCTTCCGGTGTTCGAGACCGGCCTCAACGCGTTGTCGGCCGTGCTCGACAAGGCCGTGGCTCACGCGGCCGCCAAGAAGTTCGACCCCGCGGTGCTCGTCAATTCGCGCCTGGCTCCCGACATGTTCGCGCTCGCCCGTCAGGTGCAGGCCGCGGCCGACCAGGCCAAGAACGGCGCCGCGCGCCTCGCCGGCGTCGAGCCGCCGCGCTACGAGGACAATGAGACGACGGTGGATCAGCTCAAGGCGCGTCTCGCCAAGACCCTCGCCTATCTGAAGACGCTCGACGCCCAAGCGATCGATGCGGCGGCCGACCGCGAGATCACCTTCCCGCTCGGCCCGACCAACAAGGGCCACATGAAGGGCGCGGACTACCTCAACCACTTCGTGCTGCCGAACTTTTATTTCCATCTCACCGCCGCCTACGCCATCCTGCGCCATTGCGGCGTGGACATCGGCAAGCGCGACTTCCTCGGCGCGATTCCGCTGAGGCGGACGTGACTTGAAGCCGCGCGGGCGGACAGCGCGTAGCGCGTAGGGTGGGTTAAGCGCGAAGCGCCGTAACCCACCGAACCCTGGCGGATTACGCTACGCTAATCCGCCCTACGGGCTCCTGCTGATCGAGCGCCGCTTCGTCCACTGGGCGGGGAAGTAATCTGGCGGCCGTAGCCCGGATGAAGCGAAGGGAAATCCGGGATCCCCGCATTCCGCTTCGCTCCATGCGGGCTACGACGCGCTTCAATGTCGCGCCGCATTGACTATATGTACTCGATGGACCCGAAAATCTTCGGCACCCACGACGAGCGCACCTTGGCGCAGATGGATCGCTGCATGCGCGTCGGCAGCGTGGCGGGCGGCGTGCTGTGCGCGGACGGGCACCTGGGCTACGCCATGCCGGTCGGCGGCGTGATCGCCTACGAGGAGCACGTCTCGCTCAGCGGCGTCGGCTTCGACATCGGCTGCGGCAACATGGCGGCGAAGCTCGACATCCGCCTCGACGACTTCAAGGCCGACGTGCCGGCGCTCGCCGACGATATCGCCAAGACGATCAGCTTCGGGATCGGCCGCACGAACGTCGAGCGGGTCGAGCACGAGCTGTTCGACAGTCCGTTGTGGGATGCGTGCCCGGAAATCAAGCACCTCAAGACCATGGCGCGCGACCAGCTCGGCACCGTCGGCTCCGGCAACCACTATGTCGACCTGTTCACCGACGAGGACGGCTTCATCTGGATCGGCGTGCACTTCGGCTCGCGCGGGCTCGGGCACAAGACCGCGACCACGTTCCTCAAGCTCGCCGGCGGCAAGGACGGCATCGACGTCGAGCCGGCGCTGCTGCACCAGGACAGCGACCTCGGGCAAAAATATCTCGCCGGCATGACCTTGGCCGGCCAGTATGCCTATGCGGGCCGCCAGTGGGTGGTCGAGCGCGTGCGCGACCTCGTCGGCGGCGCCATCGTCGACGAGGTGCACAACCATCACAATT
Source organism: Xanthobacteraceae bacterium (assembly GCA_035636455.1). Lineage (GTDB taxonomy): Bacteria > Pseudomonadota > Alphaproteobacteria > Rhizobiales > Xanthobacteraceae > AP-16. The sequence continues at coordinate 524 of DASPZC010000045.1, read as the reverse complement.
ACGCCTGGCGCGAGCGGCACGGCGACCGCGACCTGTGGGTGGTGCGCAAGGGCGCGACGCCGGCGTTCCCCGGCCAGCGCGGCTTCGTCGGCGGCTCCATGGGCGACGACGCCGTGATCCTCTCGGGGGTCGAGAGCGAGCAGGCGGCCTTGAGCCTCTATTCGACCGTGCACGGCGCCGGCCGCGTCATGTCGCGCACCGAGGCGCGCGGGCGCTTCGTGCGCGATCCCGAGACCGGCAAGAAAATCCGCCAGCCAGGCCGCGTGCGCCACGACGAGATGCAGCAATGGCTGCGCGACAAGGGCGTGACCTTGTGCGGCGGCGGCCTCGACGAGGCGCCGCAGGCCTACCGCCGCCTGCCCGACGTGCTCGCCGCCCATGCCGTCCTCGCGGAAAATACCGTGCTGGGCGATCCACTCGAACGTCTCGTCGTGCGCTTCCTTGGTGTAGGGCTCGAACACCAGCCGCTCGCCCGGGCCCCAGCGCCGCGTGTCCATCAGCGGATGGAAGCGCGCCGGGAACTC